>JBHJND010000519.1:0-14768 GCA_048497655.1 Caballeronia novacaledonica | reverse complement strand
CACGAGTTTTTCCAGGGCTTCGTCAACCACGCGCTGGTCACCCTGCACGTCGACAACCTGCGCGGCGACAATGCTCACCACCAGTGCGAGACGGTCTTCAAGGCCTTCGCCCGCGCGCTGCGCATGGCGGTCGAACCCGACCCGCGCGCCGCCGGCGTCGTTCCGTCGACCAAGGGCAGCCTCTAGCAGGGGGATGGTCTTGCGTGGCTGTCTTGATCGGGCGAGCGCGCGGCCGCTCCGGAGCGAGCCCACCGACCGTCTTTTCTCACTGCGTGTGCACCTGCGCCGCGCAGCGGCGCGTACACACGCAGTGACCACGCAATGATCGCGATCGTCGACTACGGCATGGGCAACCTGCGCTCGGTGGCCAAGGCGCTCGAGCACGTCGCGCCGTCGGCCACCGTTCGCATCAGTTCCGATCCGGTCGAAATCCGCGCCGCCGAGCGCATCGTCTTTCCCGGCCAGGGTGCGATGCCCGACTGCATGCGCTACCTGCGCGAGTCGGGCCTCGAGGAGGCGGTGCGCGCGGCGGCGGCAAGCAAGCCGGTGCTGGCGGTGTGCATCGGCGAGCAAATGCTGTTCGAGCGTTCGGAGGAAGGCGACACGGCCGGCCTGGGGTTGTTCGCCGGCAACGTGGTGCGCTTCCGCGACGAGGACATGCGAACGGCCGACGGGGCGCGCCTGAAGGTGCCGCACATGGGCTGGAACCGCGTGCGGCAGACGGTGCGCCACCGCCTGTGGGAGGGCATCGCCGACGGCAGTTGGTTCTATTTCGTGCACAGCTACTACGTAGTTCCGCGCGATTCGGCGCTGGTCGCCGGCACCAGCGAGTACGGCCGCGGCTTTACCTGCGTGGTGGCACGGGATAATATTTTCGCGACCCAGTTCCATCCCGAGAAAAGCGCAGCCGCCGGACTGAAGCTGTACGAGAACTTCACGCGCTGGAATCCCTGACCAGGGCGCTGCCCCGGCTGTCTGTCCACCCTATCCCCGCTCAAAGCGCTTCCGCGTCCCCGGCGACGTGCCCCCGCCATGCTGCTGATTCCCGCGATCGACCTGAAGGACGGCAAGTGCGTTCGCCTGCGCCAGGGCGACATGTCCGACGCGACCGTCTTCTCCGAGGATCCGGTGGCCATGGCCCGCCACTGGGTTGCACAGGGCGCGCGTCGGCTGCACATCGTCGACCTGAACGGAGCCCGCTCGGGGCGGCCGGTCAACGAGGCGGTGATCAGGAAGATGATCGGCGCGGTCGGCGGCGACATCCCGGTGCAGCTCGGCGGCGGCATCCGTGACCTCGACACGATCGAGCGCTACATCGACGACGGCGTGGCCTACGTGGTGATCGGCACGGCGGCGGTGAAGAGCCCGGGCTTCCTGCAGGAAGCCTGCACCGCCTTCGGCGGGCACGTGATCGTCTCGCTCGACGCCCGCGACGGCAAGGTGGCCACCGACGGCTGGAGCAAGCTCACCGGCCACGACGTGATCGACCTGGCGAAGAAGTTCGAGGACTACGGCGTCGACGCCATCCTGTACACCGACATCGGCCGCGACGGCATGATGTCCGGCGTCAACATCGAGGCCACCGTGGAGCTGGCGCGGGCGGTGAAGATCCCGGTGATCGCCAGCGGCGGCGTGTCGAGCATGGCCGACATCGAGCGGCTGTGCGCGGTCGAGCCCGAGGGCATCGAGGCGGCGATCCTCGGCCGCTCGCTCTACGAAGGCGCGATCGACTTCAAGGTCGCGCAGAGCCGCGCCGACGAACTGGGCGACGGCTGAGCCGGCGCGGCGCGCCGCGGGCGGCCCTGCGCCGCCCGTCGGTCATACTTGGGCCATGCTCGCCAAGCGAATCATTCCCTGCCTGGACGTGACCGCCGGGCGCGTGGTCAAGGGCGTCAACTTCGTGCAGCTGCGCGACGCCGGCGACCCGGTGGAGATCGCGCGCCGCTACGACGGCGAGGGCGCCGACGAGCTGACTTTCCTCGACATCACCGCCTCCTCCGACGCGCGCGACATCCTGCTGCACATGATCGAGGCGGTGGCCGAGTGCGTCTTCATCCCGCTGACGGTGGGCGGCGGCGTGCGCAAGGTCGAGGACGTGCGGCGGCTGCTCAACGCCGGCGCCGACAAGATCTCGATCAACACCGCCGCCGTGCAGAACCCGCAGCTGGTGGCGGAGGCCAGCGGACGTTTCGGCGCGCAGTGCATCGTGGTGGCGATCGACGCGCGGCGGCGCGTCGCCGGGGAGCCGGCGCGCGGCTGGGAGGTCTTCACGCACGGCGGGCGGACGCCGGCCGGGCTGGACGCGGTCGAGTGGGCCCGCCGGGTGACCGAACTGGGCGCCGGCGAGATCCTGCTCACCAGCATGGACCGTGACGGCACCAAGGTCGGCTTCGACCTCGAGCTGACCCGCGCGGTGTCGGACGCGGTCAGCGTGCCGGTGATCGCCTCCGGCGGCGTGGGCAGCCTGCAGCACCTGGCCGACGGCATCAAGATCGGCCGCGCCGACGCCGTGCTGGCCGCCTCCATCTTCCACTACGGCGAGTACACCGTGCGCGAGGCGAAGGCCTTCCTGGCGAGGCAGGGCATCGCCATGAGGGAGGCCTGATGCCGGGCGCGCGACTGCCATGAACTGGCTCGAGGAGATCCGCTTCGACGGGGACGGGCTGGTGCCCGTGATCGCGCAGGACGTGGCGAGCGGCCGCGTGCTGATGATGGCCTGGGCCAATGCCGGGGCGCTGGCCGAGACGGCGGTGACCGGCCAGGCGGTGTACTTCTCGCGCTCGCGCGGCCGGCTGTGGCGCAAGGGCGAGGAATCCGGCCACCGGCAGCGGGTGCAGGAGGTGCGGCTCGACTGCGACGGCGACGTGGTGCTGTACCGGGTGGAACAGGCAGGCGGCATCGCCTGTCATACGGGGCGAGAGAGTTGTTTTTTTCGCCTGCTGCGCGACGGGCAGTGGCAGGCAGTCGACCCGGTGCTCAAGGATCCCGAACTGATCTACCGAAAATGACCAACGACGACGTGCTGGTCCGGCTGGCGGCGGTGATCGAGTCGCGGCGCGGCGGCGACCCGGACGCCTCGTACGTGGCGCGGCTGCTGGCCCGCGGCGAGGACGCGATCCTGAAGAAGATCGGCGAGGAGGCAACGGAGACCGTGCTTGCCGCCAAGGACGCCGGCCGCGGCGCGCCGAAGGAGCGCATCGTCGCCGAGACCGCCGACCTGTGGTTCCACTGCCTGGTGATGCTGGCCCACTACGGCCTGTCGCCGCAGCAGGTGCTGGCCGAGCTGCAGCGCCGCGCCGGCACCTCCGGGCTGGAGGAGAAGGCGGCCAGAAAGGCAAAGGCGCGCGACGCGGCCGGAGAGTGAGTGAAGAGGAAGCCGAGATGAGCTCGAACTGCATCTTCTGCAAGATCGTCAAGGGCGAGATCCCCAGCCGCAAGGTCTACGAGGACGAAGACCTCGTGGTCTTCCACGACATCCACCCGGCGGCGCCGGTGCATCTGCTGATGGTGCCGAGGGAGCACTTCGACAGCCTCGACGCCGCCGAGCCTCGGCACGAGCGGCTGTTGGGTAAAATGCAGCTCCTCGCACCGCGGCTGGCACGAGAACAGGGCGCCACGAACGGCTATCGTGTCGTCACCAACAACGGCCCGGACGGCGGGCAAGAGGTTCTTCACTTGCACGTGCACGTGCTGGGCGGCCCCCGGCCGTGGAAACGTCTGTAGTCGTCACCGGAGCTCACCATGGGTTCGTTCTCAATCTGGCACTGGCTGGTCGTCCTGCTGGTCATCATCCTGGTCTTCGGCACCAGCAAGCTGAAGAACATGGGCAAGGACCTCGGCAGCGCGATCAAGGGCTTCAAGGAAGGGATCAAGGAAGGCACCGACGAGGTCGACGCCGCGGCGAAGAAGGTCGAGGAGAAGAAGCAGGTCGCCGGCCAGACGATCGACGTCCAGGCCAAAGAGAAATCCTGACCGCCTCGGGCCGCCGGCGGCTGGCTCGCGGCGCCGGCAGCGGGCCGGCTCGACGCTGACCGCCCGCGCATCGGCTGCACCATGTTCGACTTCAGCTTCGGCGAACTGGCCGTCATCGGCACGGTGGCGCTGGTCGTGCTCGGTCCGGAGAGGCTGCCGAAGGTGGCGCGCACGGTCGGCGAGTGGGTCGGCAAGGCGCAGCGCTACGTCAGCCAGGTCAAGAGCGACATCAACCGCGAGATGGAGCTGGCCGAGCTGAAGAAGCTGCAGGAGGAGGCGCGGCAGGCGGCGCAGTCGGTGCAGTCGTCGCTCACCGAGGTGAGTTCCGGCATCGCCTCGATCGAGACCGAGATCGGCAAGGGCACCGGATCGGCGGCGACCCCGGGCGAGAAGGCGCCGGACGACTACGCCTGGGAGGGCGCCGGCGAGACCTGGCAGAGCAGCGTCTTTCCCAGGCGCTACAAGCCGGGGCCCTCGGTCGACGAACTGGCCGAGGAACTGGCGCGCCTGAAGCGGCAGATGGCGATGCCGGCCGGGCACACCGGCGCGCACCGCAGGTACGCGCCGCGTGCCCGGGTCAATCGGCCGCGGATCCGCCGTTGACCGGCCCGGGCGGACGATGAGCGCGGAGCCCCCGGCCGGCGGCAAGGAACCCGGCGAAGAGCAGAGCTTCCTGTCGCACCTGATCGAGCTGCGGCAGCGTCTGGTTCGCTCGGCGATCGCCGTCGTGGTGATCTTCCTGGCGCTGTCGCCGTTCATGCGCGACATCTTCGAGATCCTGTCGGCGCCGCTGATGAGCGTGCTGCCGGCGGGCACCAAGCTGATCGCCACCGGGGTGATCACGCCGTTCATGGTGCCGCTGAAGCTGACGCTGTTCGTCGCCTTCCTGATCGCGCTGCCCTACGTGCTCTACCAGGCGTGGGCGTTCGTCGCACCCGGGCTGTACCTGCACGAGAAGCGGCTGGCCGGGCCGATCATCGCCTCCAGCGTCGTCATGTTCGCACTCGGCATGGCGTACTGCTACTTCGTCGTCTTCCGCCTGGTCTTCCGCTTCATCGCCAACTTCGCGCCGGCCGCGGTCAACGTGGCGCCGGACATCGACGCCTACTTCAGCTTCGTGCTCGGCCTGTTCCTGGCCTTCGGCCTGACCTTCGAGGTGCCGATCGTGGTGGTGCTGCTGGCCCGCTTCGGCATCGCCGACGTCGAGCGGCTGAAGGCGTCGCGCCCCTACGTCATCGTCGGCGCCTTCATCGTCGCGGCGATCTTCACGCCGCCGGACGTGATCTCGCAGCTGCTGCTGGCGCTGCCGCTGTGCCTGCTGTACGAGGTCGGCATCCAGGTGGCGCGCCTGATCGGCAAGCGGCCCGATCCGCAGGCTGCCGGTCCGGCGACCGGCACGTGAAGGCCGCGTCGCTGCGCCCGCTGCGGCTGGCGTCGGCCCTTCTCATGGCGGCGCTCGTCTCGTACGCCGGCGCAGTGCCGGCACAGCTGCATGTCATCCCGGACGACGACCCCGACCTGGCCCGCGGCTGGGCCGCCTACCAGGCGAGCGACACCAAGGCCGCGTTCGGCTACTTCCTGCGGGCGGCGGAGCGCAACGACCGGGTGGCGCAGTTCAACCTGGCGGTGATGCTGATCAGCGGCGACGGCGTGGCCGCCGATCCCGCCCGGGGACTGACCTGGCTGCGCCGCGCCGCCGACAACGGGCTGGCGCGGGCGCAGTACTCGCTCGGCGTCCTGACCGAGCAGGGCCGGCTGCTGCCGCGTTCGCTGGCCGATGCGACCGGCTGGTACGAGAGGGCGGCGCGCCAGGGCTGGCGCGAGGCGCAACTGGCCGTCGCCACGCAGTACTACCTGGGTCGTGGCGCGCCGCGCGACTACGCCACCGCCGCCTACTGGTACGAGCGGGCGGCCGGGCAGGGCGACACCGGCGCCGCCTACATCCTGGCCAGCATGTACGAACACGGCGACGGCGTGCCGCAGGACGCCGGGCGTGCCCTGCGCTGGTACGTCGAGGCATCCGCCGGCGGCGAGCCGGCGGCGCGCATCAAGGCCGAGGAGATGCGGGCGCGGCAGCGCCAATGACGCGCCTCAGCGCCGCTCCTGGGGAACCGGCCGCTCGCCGACCGTGACGCTGAGCTCCAGCGGGCGGCCCTCGCGCTCGACGCGCACCTTCGCCACCGAGCCCGGCGCCAGCTGGGCGATCTGGTTCAGCATGCCCGGCGTGTCGCGCACCGGCAGGTCGTTGATGGACAGCAGTACGTCGCCCGGCTCGATGCCGGCGCCGCCGGCCGGCGCGTTGCGTTGCACGCCGCGCACCACCACGCCCTGCTCGCGGCGAAGCTTGAGCGCGGCGACGAGTTCCGGCGTGATGTCGACCGGCTCGATGCCGAAGTAGCCGCGGGTGACACGCCCCTTGGCGATCAGTTCCTTCATCACCTGGGTGACGATCGTCGTCGGGATGGCGAAGCCGATGCCGATCGATCCGCCGGAGCGCGAGTAGATCGCGGTGTTGATGCCGACCAGGTTGCCGGCGGCGTCCACCAGCGCGCCACCCGAGTTGCCCTGGTTGATCGCCGCGTCGGTCTGGATGAAGTTCTCGTAGCGGTTGATGCCGAGGTTGTTGCGGCCGACCGCGGAAACGATGCCCATCGTCACCGTCTGGCCGACGTCGAACGGGTTGCCGATCGCCAGCACCACGTCGCCGACGTTGAGCTGCTCCGAGGAGCCGAGCGTGATGACCGGCAGGTCGCGCGCGTCGATGCGCAGCACCGCCACGTCGGTTTCCGGGTCGGCGCCGACCAGCACCGCCGCGACCCTGCGGCCGTCGGCGAGCCCGACCGCGATTTCGTCGGCCGCCTGCACCACGTGATGGTTGGTGAGCACGTAGCCTTCGGCAGCGGCGATCACGCCGGAGCCGAGGCCGGCGACCCGTTCCGCGCGGCCCTGGCCCCGGTCGCCGAAGAAGCGGTCGAAGATCGGGTCCTCGAGCGCCGGTGCGCGGCGAATTTCCTTGGTCGTATAGATGCTGACCACCGCCGGCATCGCGCGGCGCGCCGCCTCGGCATAGGACCGCACGACCGCCGCTGCTTGCGCTGCTCCGGGCGCCGGAGCCTGCTGGATCGTCACCTGCGGCGTCGGCGCAAGCGTCGGCGCCTCGCGCAGCCACTGCGGCTTGAGCGTGGCGACGATGAACAGCAGCGCCAGACCGACCGTGACGGCCTGCGCGAACAGCAGCCAGAGGCGCGGCAGCATCTGCTCCTAGCGCTTGAGCGCGTCGCGGATCTCGCGCAGCAGCACCACGTCCTCCGGTGTCGCCGGCGGCGCCGCCGGCGGCGCCTCGCGCTTGACCCGGTTCATCGTCTTGACCATCCAGAAGATGATGAAGGCGAGGATGACGAAGTTGATCGACACGGTGACGAAGCTGCCCCAGGCGAAGACCGTGCCGGCCTTCTGCGCCTCGGCCAGCGGCGCCCCCGGCGGGATCGCGCCGGACAGCACCCAGTACTTGTTGGAGAAGTCGATCTGGCCGCCGGCGACGAAGTTGACCAGCGGCATGATCACGTCCCTGACCATCGAGTCGACGATCTTGCCGAAGGCGCCGCCGATGATCACGCCGACCGCCAGGTCCATCACGTTGCCCTTGAGGGCGAACTCCCTGAACTCCTGCATCATCCCCATCACTGCCTCTCCGTTCGGTAAGCGGCGGTCTACCAAGTCAGGACGGCCGCGGCCCGATTATCGGCCCTGCAGGCGGTGTCCGTCGGCGGCGCACCACCGCTGTGCGGGACCGCGGCGGGCCGCCGGCGCACCGGCCGCGCCGAAGCAGCGGCCGGGCAGCGATCGCGGTGCCTTCGGTTAAAATCCCCGGTCGCCCTGATCAGGGCGTGCCTTCCCCCCTCGACAAGAGACATCCCATGTCTGCAACTTCTGACGCGCAGGACGCCGTCGATCCCGGTCGGCGCGCCGCGCTTGTCGCCACCGGCGTGGTCGGCGGCGCCGGCGCCATCGCGGTGGCGACCCCGTTCGTGGCCTCGTTCACGCCCTCGGAGCGTGCCAAGGCCGCCGGCGCGCCGGTCCAGGTCGACCTGTCGGGCATCGCGCCCGGCACGATGAAGACGGTCGAGTGGCGCGGCAAGCCGGTGTGGGTCCTGCACCGCACGCCGGAGATGATCGCCGGGCTGAAGAAGACCGACGGCCTGGTGGCCGACCCGGGATCGAACCGCACCGCCTACCCGACGCCGCCGTACGCGCGCAACGAAACGCGCTCGATCAAGCCGGAGTACCTGGTGGTGGTGGGGATCTGCACGCACCTGGGCTGCTCCCCGGTCGGCCCGTTCGCCGCCGGGAGCAACGTGGCGCTGGGCGAGAACATGGGCTTCCTGTGCCCGTGCCACGGCTCGACGTTCGACCTGGCCGGCCGGGTGTTCAAGGACAAGCCGGCGCCCGACAACCTCGAGGTGCCGCCGCACAAGTACCTGTCCGACACGCTGGTGCTGGTCGGCGAAGACGGCAAGGCGTAGACGAACCCGACCCGCCTGGCCGTCGCCGCAGGGCAGCCTTCCAACCTCGAGTCCCGAACTTCCGCCTAGAGAACGCAACATGCCTTTGCACAAGACCGAATACAAGGGCGTGCTCGGCTGGATCGATCAGCGCATGCCGACGATCATGACCGAGTACAAGAAGCACCTATCGGAGTACCAGGCGCCGAAGAACTTCAACTTCTGGTACTTCTTCGGCTCGCTCGCCATCGTGGTGCTGGTGATCCAGATCACGACCGGGATCTTCCTGACCATGAACTACAAGCCCGACGCGCGCTTCGCGTTCGAGTCGGTCGAGTACATCATGCGCGACGTGCCGGGCGGCTGGTTCATCCGCTACATGCACTCCACCGGCGCCTCGTTCTTCTTCATCGTCGTCTACCTGCACATGTTCCGCGCGCTGCTGTACGGCAGCTACCGCACGCCGCGCGAGATGGTCTGGATCTTCGGCTGCCTGATCTTCCTGGTCCTGATGGGCGAGGCCTTCTTCGGCTACCTGCTGCCGTGGGGCCAGATGAGCTACTGGGGCGCGCAGGTGATCGTCAACCTGTTCTCGGCCATTCCCGTGATCGGCCCCGACCTGTCGGTGCTGATCCGCGGCGACTACGTGGTCTCCGACGCGACGCTGAACCGATTCTTCGCGCTGCACGTGATCGCCTTCCCGCTGGTGCTGGTCGGCCTGGTGGCGGCGCACATCCTGGCCCTGCACGACGTCGGCTCGAACAACCCGGACGGCGTCGAGATCAAGGAGACGCTCGACCCGAAGACCGGCAAGCCGCTCGACGGCATCCCGTTCCACCCCTACTACACGGTGCACGACATCATGGGGCTGGGGGTGTTCCTGATCGTCTTCTTCGCGGTGCTCTTCTTCATGCCGGAGATGGGCGGCTACTTCCTCGAGTGGAACAACTTCATCCCGGCCGACCCGCTGCAGACGCCGCCGCACATCGCGCCGGTCTGGTACTTCACGCCGTTCTACTCGATCCTGCGCGCGACCACCGAGCCGTTCATGCTGGTGCTGGCCGCCGGCCTGGCGGTCTACGCGCTGCTGCTGTTCTTCACCCTGCGCAGCCGGCCGGCCAAGTTCGCCGTGCTCGGCGTGGCCGCCGTCGTGATCGTGCTGATGGTCGGCGGCCCGCTGAGGCTCGACCCCAAGCTGTGGGGCGTGGCGCTGATGGGCGGCTCGGTGCTGATCTTCATCGCACTGCCCTGGCTGGACTGCTCGCCGGCCAAGTCGATGCGCTACCGGCCGGCCTGGCACTTCTGGCTGCTGATGGCCTTCGTGGTGGTGTTCCTGGTGCTGGGCTACTTCGGCACCCAGCCGCCGTCGCCGATCAACGAGCGCGCGTCGCAGGTCGGCACGCTGCTGTACTTCGCCTTCTTCCTGCTGATGCCCTGGTGGAGCCGGATGGGCGAGTTCAAGCCGGTGCCGTCGCGCGTGACCTTCGCCGCGCACTGACCCGCGGAGCCAGATGACGATGAAGAAACTGATCGCTTCGCTTTGCCTGCTTGCCAGTTCCGCGGCGTACGCGTCCGGCGGGCAGATCCACCTGGACACCTGGCCCGAGGCGCGCGGCAGGGACCTGGCGGCGCTGCAGAACGGCGCCCGCACCTTCGTCAACTACTGCATGGGCTGCCACAGCGCCAAGCTGATGCGCTGGAACCGCCTGAACGCGATCGGGCTCGACGACCAGCAGATCCGCGAGTTCCTGATCTTCGGCAACCAGAAGGTCGGCGACCCGATGACGATCGCCATGAGGCCGGAGGACGCCAAGCTGTGGTTCGGCAAGGTTCCGCCCGACATGTCGGTGATCACCCGCGCCCGCACCTCGTTCGACTTCAAGGGCACCGACTACCTGTACACGCTGCTGCGCGGCTACTACCGCGACGCGTCCAGCCCGACCGGCTGGAACAACGTCGTCTACCCGAGCATCGGCATGCCGCACGTGCTGTGGCAGCGCCAGGGACCGCGCGAGGCGACCATCGAGACGGTCCGCCACGAGGTCGGCGGCAAGGGCATGGTGCGCGAGGTGTCGGTGTACGACGCCGCCGGCAACGTGACCGCCACCCGGACGCCGCTTGAGGGCCACGCCGCCGAGGGGATGACCTATTCCTTCAAGCCGGCCGAACCGGCGCAGGCGCGGCAGTTCGACGCCGAGGTGGCCGACCTGGTCGCCTACCTCGCCTTCATGACCGACCCGAGCGCGACCACGCGGGTGCGGATCGGCGTCTGGGTGCTGCTGTTCCTGGGCTTGTTCACCGTGATCGCCTGGTGGCTGAACCGCGAGTACTGGAAAGACGTGAAGTAAGGGACGGACCGCCGGCCGCGCTGCAGCCGGCCACCAACGACTCAATCGGGACCAGACATCATGATGGTGCTTTACTCCGGAACCACCTGCCCGTTCTCGCAGCGCTGCCGCTTCGTGCTGTTCGAGAAGGGCATGGACTTCGAGATCAAGGACGTCGATCTCTTCAACAAGCCCGAGGACATCAACGTGATGAATCCCTACGGGCAGGTGCCGATCCTGGTCGAGCGCGACCTCGTTCTGTACGAGTCGAACATCATCAACGAGTACATCGACGAGCGCTTCCCGCACCCGCAGCTGATGCCGGCCGACCCGGTGATGCGGGCGCGCACGCGGCTGTTCCTGTTCAACTTCGAGCGCGAGCTGTTCGTGCACGTGCAGGCGCTGGAGAACAGCAGCAACCCGAAGCTGATCGAGAAGGCCAGGCCGGCGATCCGCGACCGGCTGGTGCAGCTGGCGCCGGTGCTGCTGAAGAACAAGTACATGCTCGGCGACGACTTCTCGATGCTCGACGTGGCGATCGCGCCGCTGCTGTGGCGGCTCGACCACTACGGCATCGACGTGCCGAAGAGCGCGGTGCCGCTGATGAAGTACGCCGAGCGCATCTTCAGCCGGCCGGCCTTCATCGAGGCGCTGACGCCCTCGGAAAAGGTCATGCGCCGCTGATGCGCGGCAGGCGCCGGGGCGCGCCGGCGGCGCCGCTACACTGCGGCCATGGCTGAAGTCTCGACCAAGCCTTACCTGATCCGCGCCATCTACGACTGGTGCACGGACTCCGGATTCACGCCCCACGTCGCCGTCGCGGTCGACCAGACGGTGCGGGTGCCGACGGAGTTCGTCAGCAACGGCGAGATCGTGCTCAACGTCTCGCCGCTGGCCACCAGCCGCCTGCTGATCGACAACGAGGCGATCTCCTTCCAGGCGCGCTTCGGCGGCGTGGCGCGCGAGGTCTACGTGCCGATGGCGCAGGTGATCGCCGTCTATGCGCGCGAGAACGGCCAGGGCATGGCCTTCGAGGTGCCGCGCGCGATGAGCTCGCCGTCGGCCCCCCCGGCGGAGCCGGCCGCGGCCGTCGCCGTGGACGCCGCGCCCGCCGCCGAGCCGCCCGCGCCGCCGAAGCCGAGCCCCGAGCGGCCGAAGCTCACCCGCATCAAGTAGCGGCGTCCGCGCCGCGATAGCCGTCCGGGTTGCGGCTCTGCCAGCGCCAGCCGTCGGCGCAGGCCTGCTCGATGCCGCGCTCGGCGCGCCAGCCGAGCAGCCGTGCGGCGGCCGACGGATCGGCCCAGCACTCGGCGATGTCCCCCGGCCGCCGCTCGACGATCGAGAAGGGGATCGCCTGCCCGGTGGCCGCCTCGAAGGCGCGCACCAGTTGCAGCACGCTGACGCCGCGGCCGGTGCCCAGGTTCACCGGCGCGAACCCGGCCTGGCGAGAAGCGAAATCGAACGCCCGCAGGTGGCCGGCCGCGAGATCGACCACGTGCAGGTAGTCGCGCACGCCGGTGCCGTCCGGGGTCGGCCAGTCGTCGCCGAACACGGCCAGCCTCTCCCGCTTGCCCGCCGCCACCTGGCAGATGAACGGGAAGAGGTTGTTCGGGATGTCGTTGGGGTCCTCGCCGATCTCGCCGCTCGGATGCGCGCCGATCGGGTTGAAGTAGCGCAGCGACACCACCGCCCAGCGGGCGTCGGCAGCTGCCAGGTCGCGCAGCACCTGCTCGACCATCGCCTTGGTGGCGCCGTACGGATTGGTGGTGCGGATCGGCGCCGCCTCGGTGATCGGCAGCCGCTCGGGCGAGCCGTAGACCGTCGCCGACGAGCTGAAGACGAAGCGCCGCACGCCGGCCTCCTGCATCGCCCGCAGCAGCGCCAGCGTGCCGCCGACGTTGTTCTCGTAGTAGGCGAGCGGCCTGGCCACCGATTCGCCGACTGCCTTCAGTGCAGCGAAGTGGATCACGCCGTCGAAGGCGTGCTGCGCGAAGAGCTTCTCCAGCAGCGCGCCGTCGCGCACGTCGCCCTCGACCGCCGCCAGTGGCCGGCCGGCGATGCGCTGCACGCGCTCGAGCGCCCGCGGCGAGCTGTTCGAGTAGTTGTCGAGGCTCACCACCTCGTGGCCGGCCTCGAGCAGGGCGACCATGGTGTGCGAGCCAATGTATCCGGCGCCGCCGGTGACCAGCAGTCTTGCCATCGGGTGCGGGCTTCGCGAGAGGAAACGCCGGCGATGTTATCGGCCCGGCGCCGAAATGCCTCGGCTAAACTGCCCGACGGTCGCCGGCTTAGCTCAGCTGGTAGAGCAATCGCCTTGTAAGCGATAGGTCATCCGTTCGAGTCGGATAGTCGGCACCACTTAAATCAACAAGCTGGATCTTCATCTTCCCGCCGGAAGCGCGGCGGAAGAGCGGATCGGATACCACTTCGGGTACCGCTTTGGCTCGCCGCTACTTGTGTCCTGGCGGCCCAGTCTGCTGTCCTCGACTCGTTGGCGCCGGTCGATACTCGACGCTGTGCGAGGCTTAACCGTCAGTTCGGCGCAGAACGACCCGGGCCGGTCCGCCGAGTCGATGGCCGCCACCTTCCGCAGCGCAGCGACCGTTGCCTGTCGCAGGTGGCGGACCCGTTAGCTGACCGCCGGCGCGATGTTCTGGTTCGCCCGGAAGATGTTGTCCGGATCGAACTTCTTCTTGACCTGCGCCAGGCGCTGCAGGTTCGTTCCGTAAGCGGCTGTCACGCGTTCCGCCTCGTCCTGCGTCATGAAGTTGACGTAGACACCGCCAGTCGCATAGCTGCCGGCAGCCCTGAACAGGTCCCTCGCCCAGCCGATGCAGGCCTGGTCATCCTTCGCTGAGTCCCAGCGCGCATGGACGTTCATCACGAAGATCGCGTCGCGCTGCGCGTACGCCGTTGCGTCGGCCGCCGTCCGGCTCGCCTGCCCGCCGAGCACGCCGATGAAGATCTCGCAATGCGGCGACGGCAACCTGCCGGCGAAGCCGATCATCGTGTCGAGCGCGCCATCGGCCAGTTGCGTGAAGTTGTGCGACTTCCAGTAGTTTCTCGCCCCCGGCGCCAGCAGCGGATCGAAGGCTTTCTGCCAGGAGGTGTACGGCATCGCGTCGACGTGTTCGCCGTGCAACTTGGCGAATCTGCGCAGCGGCTCGACTCGCCGCTTCCCTTCCTCGATGTCACCGGCGTAGAAGACGGGCATGACGACCACCTCTTTCCCGTGCACGTTCTCCGGCAGGAACGGCAAAGGCGGCGCCTTGCGCAGGACGACCCAGACATTCATGTTCTCCGGCATCGTCGCGACGAAGCTCCGGTACTGGTCGAGCACGGACTTCGCCTGTGCGAAGGGAAAGACAAGCAGGCCGGCGAGGATCTGCGGCCCGACCGGATGCAGCTGGAACTCGAACTGCGTGACGACGCCGAAGTTGCCGCCGCCGCCGCGCAGCGCCCAGAACAGGTCCGGGTTCTCGGTCGCGCTCGCCAGCATGCGCTTGCCTTCGGCGCTGACGACCTCCGCCGAGACCAGGTTGTCGATGGATAGGCCGTGCTGCCTCGTCAGCCAGCCGAAGCCGCCGCCCAGCGTCAATCCAGCCACGCCGGTGGTCGAATTGATTCCAAGCGGAGCGGCAAGGCCGAAGGCCTGCGCTTCGTGGTCGAAGTCACTTAGTCGCGCACCCGGATCGACGTAGGCGCGGCGCGTGCGCGGATCGACGCGCACCGACCGCAGCCCCGATAGATCGATCACCAGTCCGTCATCGCAGATGGCGCTGCCGGCGATGTTATGACCGCCGCCGCGCACCGCCAGGGCCAGCCGTTGCTCGCGGGCGAACGTGACTGACCGCATGACATCCGCCGTCCCGGCGCAACGCACGATCACGGCCGGCCTGCGATCGATCATCGCGTTCCAGATCGAACGTGCTCCGTCGTAGCCGGCGTCGGCCGGCAAGACGATCTC
>JBHJND010000518.1:0-4856 GCA_048497655.1 Caballeronia novacaledonica | reverse complement strand
GCCTCTGACGGCGTGACCACCCCCAGCGAGACGTGGAACTTGAACGCCTCGTCGACGCTGACGTCGACGTCGCGCAGCTCGACCGGGTCGACCACGATCACGTAGCCGGAGGTCGGGTTGGGCGCCGTCGGCACGTACACGGTCACTTTCTCGCCGCCGACATGCGGCGCCAGCCGCTCGCCCGGCGAACCGACGACGAAGGCCATCGTCCACTGGCCGCGCTGCGGGAACTCGACCAGCACCACCTTGCGGAAGGCGTTGCCCTTCTGCGCCAGCATGGTGTCGGACACCTGCTTCACGCTCGAGTAGATCGAGTTGACGATCGGGATCTTCGCTACCAAGCCTTCCCACCAGCGCACCAGCCGCTGGCCGAGGAAGTTGCGGGCCAGCAGCCCGGTGGCGAGGATCACCAGCACCGAGACGATCAGCCCGAAGCCGGGCAGGTGCATGCCGATGACGACTTCCGGCCGCCAGGACGCCGGCAGCAGCAGCAAGCTGCGGTCCATCGCGGTCACGACGAAGTCGATGATCCACAGCGTGACCGCCAGCGGCAGCCAGATCAGCAGGCCGGTGATGAAGTACTTCTTCAGCATCGGTGCTCGCCGGCGCGGCGCAGGGCCGTGGCGCGGCAAGCGCGCCGACGCGGCACAGCGTCGAGCCCGCTGCGCTCGCTCGCCGTTGACTGCCCGCCGCGGCTAGGTGCAGGCTGCACAGCCGCCGCTGCCGCAGGCTGGCGCGGCCGCAGCCGCAGGCGCCTTGGTTGCCGGCTCGGCCGCCGGCTGGGCAGCGCCGCCGTCGGTCTTGCCTTCGGCCGGCTTGCCGTCTGCCGGCTTGCCGTCTGGCTTGGCCGATCCGTTCCTGAAGTCGGTGGCGTACCAGCCGCTGCCCTTCAGCTGGAAGCCGGCGGCGGTCAGTTGCTTGGCGAATGCCGCCGCGCCGCAGTCCGGGCACTCCGTCAGCGGCGCGTCGGAGACCTTCTGCAGCACGTCCCTCTGGTGCCCGCAGGACGAACACTTGTACGCATAAATCGGCATGGCAGCCTCGCGGAACTCGTAACTGGCTGAATTGTAGGTGGATGAAGCCGGTGGCCGCAGGGATATTGGGGCGGCCGGCGGATTTCCAACGACCGGCACCGCAGGCGGCCAGCCCGGCTGCCCGCCGGGCCGCCCGGCGCTTGGACATCGACGTGGCCCTGCTGCAAACTGCCGCGCTCAGCCGAGACAGAACAACGAGAGGACAAGCCCATGGCCAGCAGAAACAGCGCCACGACGCGGGACGCCCTCGCCCGTGCCGTGGCGGCGGTCGAGAAGTCGGGGCTCGCCAAGGTCAAGGTCGCGGTCAGCGACATCGACGGCGTGCTGCGCGGCAAGGTCCTGCACAAGGACAAGTTCGTCTCGGCGCTCGACGGCGGCTTCGGCTTCTGCGACGTCGTCCTCGGCTGGGACATGACGGACGCCTGCTACGACAACGCCCGGCTCACCGGCTGGCAGCACGGCTTCCCGGACGCGATGGTGCGGCTGGACCCGGCGACCATGCGCAACGTTCCCTGGGACGGCGGGATCCCCTTCTTCCTCGGCGAGTTCGTCACCGCCGACGGCGCGCCGCACCCGGCCTGCCCGCGGCAGACGCTGCGCCGGGTGCTGAAGCGAGCCGAGAAGCTCGGCCTGCAGCCGATGTGCGGGCTGGAGTTCGAGTGGTTCAACTTCCGCGAGACGCCGCAGAGCTGGGCGGCGAAGAAGGGCGTCGACCCGACGCCGTTGACGCCGGGCATGTTCGGCTACTCGTTGCTGCGCGCGAACGAGAACCGCGAATATTTCAACGCCCTGCTCGACGAGATGCTCGCCTTCGGCGTGCCGATCGAGGGCCTGCACACGGAGACCGGGCCGGGCGTGTACGAGGCGGCGATCCAGTTCTCGGCGGCGCTGGAAGCGGCCGACCGGGCGCTGCTGTTCAAGGCCGGCGCCAAGGAGATCGGCGCCCGCTTCGGCATCATCCCGAGCTTCATGGCCAAGTGGAGCCAGCAGTATCCCGGCTGCAGCGGCCACGTGCACCAGTCGCTGTCGGACGGCAGGAAGAACCTGTTTCACGACACAAAGGGCCGGCACGGGATGTCGAAGCTCTTCGAAAGCTATCTGGCCGGGCAGATCGCGGTGGCGATGGAATTCGCGCCGATGTTCTGGCCGACGATCAACAGCTACAAGCGGCTGGTCGACGGCTTCTGGGCGCCGGTCAAGCCCACCTGGGGCATCGACAACCGCACGGCGAGCTTCCGCGTCATCCCCGGCTCGCCGAAGAGCACGCGGCTGGAGACGCGCGGCCTGGGCGCCGACATCAATCCCTACCGCGCCACCGCTGCGCTTCTCGCCGCCGGCCTGCACGGCGTGGAGAAGAACCTGAAGCTCACCGCGCCGCCGATCACCGGCACCAACGCGGGCGGCGAGGACATCCCGCGCGCCCCGCGTTCGCTCGCCGCCACCACAGAGATCTTCCGGCGCTCGAAGGTGGCCCGCGACTGGCTCGGCGACGACTTCGTCGATCACTTCGCCGCCACCCGCGAGTGGGAATGGCGGCAGTGGCAGGACGGCGTGACCGACTGGGAACTGAAGCGCTACTTCGAGATCATCTGAGACAGGAGGCAGTAACCGTGGCCAAGGTCGCCATCATCGGCTGCGGCGCCATGGGCTCGGTGTACGCCGCGCTGATGGCCAGCCACGGCCACGAAGTCCACGCGGTGACGCTGTGGCCGGATCACGCCGAGGCGATGGCGAAGCACGGCCTGCGGGTCGAGGGCGCCAGCGGCGACCGCACGGTGCGGCTGCACGCGGCCACCACCACCGACGGCATCGGCCCGTGCGACCTGGTGATCATCGCCACCAAGGCCTTCGACGTCGAGGACGCGGCGCGCTCGGCGGCTCCGCTGCTCGCGCCCGGCACGGTGGTGCAGGCGATCCAGAACGGGTTGGGTTCGGCCGAGCGGGTGGCGCCGATCGTGGGTGCGGACCGGCTGGCGGTGGGCGTGGTCGGCGGCTTCGGCGCCTCGCTTCGGGCGCCGGGCCACGTGCACCACAACGGCATGGAGATGGTGCGCTTCGGCAGTTTCGCCGGATTGCCGCGCGAGCGGCTCGCCGCCTCGGCGGCGATCTGGGAGTCGGCCGGGTTCAAGGTGGCGCTGTTCGACGACCTGCGCCGCATGGTGTGGGAGAAGCTGATCATGAACGTGACCTTCTCCGGCACCTGCTGCCTGACCGGCATGACGATCGGCGAAGTGATGGCGAACGCCGACGCCTGGCGCGTCGCCCGCGGCTGCGCCGAGGAGGCGGTGGCAGTGGCGAGGGCGGCCGGCATCCGGCTCGAAGTCGGCGAGCCGATCGAGCACATCCGCAGGCTCGGCGGCAGGATCGGCAACGCCCGGCCGTCGATGCTGCTCGATCACCTGGCGCGGCGGCGCTCCGAGATCGACGTGATCAACGGCTCGATCCCGCGCGAGGGCGCCAGGTTCGGCGTGCCGACGCCGGTCAACGACACGGTGGTGGCCCTGGTGAAGGCACGCGAGGCGGGATTTTCGGCGTGATGGACGCCATCCGGACCATGGCGCGCCATGCACTGGCCCTCGGCCTGCTCGTCGCGCTGCTCGCCGCGTTGCCGGCAGCCGCCAGGACGCTGCGGCTTGCCAGCGCTTTCGACCCGCAGTCGATGGACCCGCACGCACTCGCCTTGCTGTACCAGTCGCGCGTGGTGAGCCAAGTCTACGACTCGCTGGTCAACCGCGACCGCGAGTTCCGGCTGGAGCCGGCGCTGGCGACCTCGTGGAAGATGGTCGACGCGCGCACCTGGCGCTTCGCCCTGCGGCCGAACGTGAAGTTCCACGACGGCACGCCGATGACCGCCGACGACGTGGTGTTCTCAATCGGGCGGGCGCTGGCGAAGACCTCGCAGCGCGCCTTCCAGCTGCGCGGCGTGACCGGCGCGCGCCGGGTGGACGAACTGACCGTCGACGTGCTGCTCGCCGCGCCGGACGCCGTGCTGCCGGAGAAGATGATCTTCGTCGGCATCATGAGCCGCGCCTGGGCGGAAAGGCACGGCGTGCAGCAGCCGCAGGACTTCAACGCCAAGCAGGAGACCCACGCGGTGCGCAACGCCAACGGCACCGGCCCGTTCGTCCTGAAGCGCTACGAGCCGGACGCGCGCGCCGTGCTCGCCGCCAACCCGAACTGGTGGGGCCGCGGGACGGCCTTCGGCGGCGGCAATCTCACCGAAGTGGTCTACGCGGTGATCCAGTCCGATGCCACGCGGATGGCGGCACTGGCCACCGGCGAGGCCGACTTCGTCATCGACCCGCCGTTCCAGGACATCGCGCGGCTGGCGCAGGACAGGCGGCTGAAGTTCGCCTCGACCACCGACATCGGCACGCAGTACCTCGGCTTCGACCAGTGGCGCGCCGAGCTGGAATCGAGCGACGCCCGGGGGCGCAATCCGTTCAGGGACCTGCGAGTGCGCCGCGCCGTTTACCAGGCGATCGACATCGATTCGATCGTCGCCAAGGTGCTGCGCGGGCAGGCGAGCCCGACCGGCTCGTTCGTCTCGCCGCTGGTCACCGGATACCTGCCGGAACTGGAGCGCCGGCTGCCTTACGACCCGGCGACGGCGCGCGCCCTGCTGAAGGACGCCGGCTACCCGAACGGCTTCACGGTGCAGCTGGACTGCGTCAACGTCACCTTCCGCGCGGCGGTGTGCCAGGCGATCACCGCGATGCTGGCGCAGGTCGGCATCCGCGCCACCTTCCAGCCGTCGCCCAGCGCACTGTTCTTTCCCAAGCTGACGCAGGCGACGTCGAGCTTCTTCGAGTTCGGCTGGAT
>JBHJND010000517.1:0-6256 GCA_048497655.1 Caballeronia novacaledonica | reverse complement strand
CCCGCGGCGCCGTACGTGCCGCCCTACTGGCCGGCGACGCCGCCGCCGAACGCGCCGCCACCGCGCTGATTCAGCACTACTGCGGCGGCGGTGCCGCGGTGATCTGGCGGCGGAACTCGCGCAGCCTGCTCTTCACGCGCGCGGCGTTAGCCGGGCCCATGCGCAGCATCAGCTTCTGCCCCGCCGAACGCGCCTCGAGTTCGGGGTCGGCGAATTCGTAGAGCACCTTCGGCTGCACCAGCCGGATCGGGCCCTCGGTCGCCGGCGTGGCCAGCAGGTGGTCGATCACCGCGACCAGGCGGTCGTTGAAGTGGCCCTGCGGATAGCCCAGCTCGCGGTACGCCTGCTGCAGCAGCGGATAGAAGCGCACGTACAGGTCGGCGGCGCGCCTGGCGTCGATCGACTCGAGCAGCTGCAGGTGCGCCGCATAGCGTTCGGCGTTGAAGGCACCGATCGTGCGCGTCTCGGCCTGGCCTTCCACCACGAAGGTGCCGCCCGGGCCGCGCACCGGCAGGACCTTCGTCGCCACCTTGCCGCGCGGCAGGTTGTCGACGGTGGCGACGAAACGCGCCGCGATGCCGGTCATGTGGAAGAAGTCGACCAGCGCCGCTTCGCCGATCAGTCCGGCGATCGCCGTGCGCAACGCACTGTCGCTGTCGGCCAGCGTCGGCAAAGGCGCGCTGTCGCCCATGGCGGCAAGCGCCGCCGGCGCGGCCTCGATCGGGTGCCCGGCCGCCTGCGGCGGCGTCGCCTCAGGCGACGGCGGCTCGGATGCCGGCACCTGCACCGCAGGCGGCGACGGCGGCGCCGCCGCCTGCCACCACCACCAGGCGCCGCCGGCCGCTGCCAGCGCGAATGCGCCGAGCACCCACCACCAGATCGTCCTGTCCTCGTCCATGGCCGCCCATTCTCGCCCGCCGTTCCGGCCCCGGGGGCGCGCGGGCAGCACCAGGCTCGAACAGCGGCGCGACGCGCTCAGCTCACGAACGGTCGCACGCCGATCAGCCAGCCGTGCAGATAGACGGTGAAAACGGCCCAGGCCGCCGCGCCGATGACAAGCGTCGCCGCGTCGCCCATCAGCGTGCCGCGCCTGCCGACGCGGCCGTGAATGCGGTCGCGCTGGCGCGCCGCTCGGTAGTCGAACACCGCCCAGGCGAGAAAGGCGCCGAACAGGAGCAGGTCGCGCAGGTCGCCGTTGGCGAGCAGGTGGCCCGCCGCCCAGATCTTCACGCCGAGCACCATCGGATGGCCGACGGCGTGCCGGATGCGGTTGCGCGGCACATAGGCGGCGGCGACGAGCACGAATGCGAACAGCATCAGCAGCGCCGAGAGATGCCGCGTCCACAGCGGCGGATCCCAGAGCAGCACCGGCGCCGCGCGCGCGTGGCCGTAGCCGATGGCGATCAGCGCCAGGCCGGCCGCCGAGGCGAGCGAGTAGATGCCCTTGTAGGCGCCCAGGCCCAGCCGGGCGATCTGCGCGCCGCGCCACGGCTCGGCGACGATGCGCAGCGAGTGCACGCCGAGAAACAGCACCAGCCCGGCAATCAGCAGCAGCATCGCGCCTGTCTCCATCGCTTCGAACCGGCGCGCATTCTCGGCCGAAAAGCGCGCCGCGGCGATCCCCTCCCGCGACTGCGGCAGCTTGTCCCCACTGCCGAAAAGGGTGTGCCGCCCGCTTTGTCCCAGCGCAAGGCGGGGCAGTCGGCCGGTGCTACGTTGCCGCGCATGCCTGTCGCCCCCGACGCGCTCGTTGCCGCGCTGCGCGAGGTGCTGCCCGCCGCGCGCGTGATCACCGATGAACTGCGCCGGCTCGCCTACGGCACCGACGCCAGCTTCTATCGGCTGGTGCCGCAGGTGGTGGTCATCGTCGACGACGAGCACGAGGTGCTCTGTGCGCTCGCCGCCTGCCGCAGGCACGGCGCGCCGCTGACCTTCCGCGCCGCCGGCACCAGTCTCTCGGGCCAGGCGATCTCCGACTCGGTGCTGCTGGTGCTCGGCGACGGCTGGCGCGGTGCATCGGTCGGGCCGGACGCCGAGACGATCCGCCTGCAGCCGGGCGTGATCGGCGGCCACGCCAACCGGCTGCTGGCGCCGCACGGCCGCAAGATCGGCCCCGACCCGGCGTCGATCGACGCCGCCAAGGTCGGCGGCATCGCCGCCAACAACGCCAGCGGCATGTGCTGCGGCACGCGCGAGAACAGCTACCACACGCTGGCCGGCATGCGCGTCGTGCTGGCCGACGGCGCGGTGCTCGACACCGAGGACGCCGCCTCGGTGGCGGCGTTCCGCCAGAGCCACGCCGAGCTGCTGCTCGGCCTGGCCATGCTGTCGCGCCGCGTGCGCGACAACGCCCAGCTCGCCGAGCGCATCCGCCACAAGTACCGGATGAAGAACACCACCGGCTACGGGCTGAACGCGCTGACCGACTTCACCGACCCGATCGACATCCTCAGCCACCTGATGATCGGCTCGGAGGGCACGCTCGGCTTCATCTCGTCGATCACCTACCGCACCGTGCCGGACCACGCGCACAAGGCCACCGCGCTGGTGCTGTTCGACCGGCTGCGCACCGCCTGCGAGGCGGTCACCCGGATGAAGCCGACGCCGGTGGCGGCGGTCGAGCTGATGGACCGCGCCGCGCTGGCGAGCGTGCAGGACCAGCCCGGCGTGCCGCCGACGGTGGCGGCGCTCGGCGCGGATGCCGCGGCGCTGCTCGTCGAGGTGCGCGGCGAGGACGAGGGCCAGCTCGCCCGCCACCTCGGCGCGGTGCTGGCGGCGCTGGCCGGCATCCCGACGGCGACGCCGGTGGCCTTCACCACCGATGCGGCGCAGTGCGCTGCGCTGTGGAAGGTGCGCAAGGGCACCTTCCCGTCGGTGGGCAGCCGGCGCGCCACCGGCACCACGGTGGTGATCGAGGACGTCGCCTTCCCGGTCGAGCGGCTGGCCGAGGCCACCCACGACCTGCAGCGGCTGCTGGCCGCGCACGGCTACCACGACGCGATCATCTTCGGCCACGCGCTGGAAGGGAACCTGCACTTCACCTTCCCGCAGGACTTCGGCACCGCCGCCGAGGTGCAGCGCTACGCGCGACTGATGGACGAGGTGGCGCGGCTGGTGGTGCACAAGTACGACGGCGCGCTGAAGGCCGAGCACGGCACCGGCCGCAACATGGCGCCGTTCGTCGAGCTGGAGTGGGGCGCCGAGGGCCTGGCGCTGATGCGCGAGATCAAGCAGCTCATCGACCCGTCGTGGCTGCTCAATCCCGGCGTGATCCTCAACGAAGACCCGCAGGCGCACCTGCAGAACCTCAAGCCCCTGCCGGCGGCGCACGAGCTCATCGACAAGTGCATCGAGTGCGGCTTCTGCGAGGTGCAGTGCCCGTCGGCGGGGCTCACCTTCACGCCGCGGCAGCGGATCACCAGCTGGCGCGAGATCGCCCGGCGAGGACGCGACGGCGAGGACGCCGCGCCGCTGCGCGCCGCCTACGACTACGACGCCATCGACACCTGCGCCGGCTGCGGCCTGTGCGCAATCGCCTGCCCGGTCGGCATCGAGACCGGCAGGCTCATCAAGGCGCAGCGCGGCGAGAAGCTCGGCGCGCTGGCGAAGGGCATCGGCCGCGCGGTGGCGTCGAACTACGGCGCGGTGTCGCTCGGCGTGCGCGCGGGCCTGGCCGGCGCCGACCTGCTGCACGCCGCCATCGGCGGCAGGGCGATGGGGGCGATGACCGGCGGGCTGCGCCGGCTGTCGGGCAACCGCATCCCGCCGTGGACGCCGCTGACGCCGCGCGCGGCGCGCTTCACGCCGCCTCGGGGCGGGCAGAGCTCAACGTCACCCGGCGGAGGCAACGGCGAGCCGCTGGTCTACTTCCCCAGCTGCGCCGCACGCAGCATGGGACCGGCGCGCGGCGATGCGCTCGACGAGGGCCTGCCGACCGTCACCGACCGCGTGCTGCGGCGCGCCGGCTTCGCGCCGGTGTATCCGGCGCGGATGGCGCAGCTTTGCTGCGGCCAGCCGTTCGAGAGCAAGGGCCTGCTGGCGGTGGCCGACGAGAAGGCGGCCGAGCTGGAGGCGGCGCTGCGCGAAGCCGCCGACGGCGGCCGATTGCCGATCGTCTTCGACACCAGCCCCTGCGCCTACCGGATGAAGCGTTTCCTCGAAGCACGCCTGCAGGTGCTCGACATCAGCGAGGCGCTGCAGGAACTGGTGCTGCCGCGGCTCGCCATCGAGCCGCTCGCGGCCACCGTAGCCGTGCACCCGGTGTGCAGCGTGCGCAAGCAGGGTCTCGACGGCACGCTGCGGGCGGTGGCCGCCGCCTGCGCGGCGGAGGTGGTGCAGCCGGAGCGCGTCGGCTGCTGCGGCTGGGCCGGCGACAAGGGCTGGACCGTGCCGGAACTGAACGAGCACGCGCTGCGCGACCTGCGGCCGTCGATCCCCGCCGGCTGCACGCAGGGCTATTCGAGCAGCCGCACCTGCGAGATCGGGCTGGCGCAGCACTCGGGCATCACCTACCGCTCGATCGTGCACCTGGTCGACGCCGCGAGCCGCGTGACCGCGGGCCGAGGCTGAACGGGTTCGGCCGGCGGTAGCATCGGGCATCGCTCCCCGCGAGGCCGCCATGACCCCACACCCCCCCGACCCGTCGGTGCAGATGCAGCGGTTGTCGGACGACGATCTCGACGAGCTCGCCGACCTGCTCGGCGCCGACTGGGCGCCGGAGACGACGATGGACATCGAGCAGCTCGACGGCCTGCTGGCCGGGCTGATCTGCTCGCCCCGCGTGCTGATGCCGAGTGCCTACCTGCCGGAGATCTTCGGCGGCGAGGAACCCGCGTTTCCCGACATGGCAACCGCACAGCGCTTCTTCGACCTGCTGATGCGGCGGAACAACCAGGTCGCCACGGCGCTGAACGCGCCGATCGAGCGGCTCGACGATCCGCGCGCCTACGTGCCGCTGCTGCTCGACTGGTCGCCCGACGGCGAGATCGCCCGCAGCCTCGCTGAGGCCGGCAGCTCCGAGCCGCTGCCGCTGGCCGGCGAGCTGTGGGCACGCGGCTTCCTGCACGCCGTCAGCCTGGCGCGCGAGGACTGGGAGACTCTGCCGGAGGGCGACGAGGAAGGCGCCGAACTCGTCGAGCAGGCGCTGGACACGATCGCCGCACTGGTGCCGGACGACGACGAGGCCGGCGGTGGCGAGGCGAGCGCCGACGAGCGCGACGAGCTGATCGGCGAGGCGCTGGTCGCCGCCTACGACCTGCGCGAGTACTGGCGCGACGTTCAGTTCGAGCAGGTGCGGGTCAAGGAGCCGATCCGCCGCGAGCCGAAGATCGGCCGCAACGACCCCTGCCCGTGCGGCAGCGGCAGGAAGTTCAAGCAGTGCCACGGGCGGGAACACTGAACGCGCGCCGGCCGAGATGGTTGTCAAGCCCCGGGGAGCTGCAAGCAACGCCTGGCGGACCCGATGCAGCCTGATGCGGGGCCGCAGCTAAGCTATGCAGGCATCCGCTTGCCGCGGTAGCGGGAAGCCGGAACTTTCTCAGTTGGGAGCAAAGTGTATGAGGACGGATGGCGAAGTCGGCGCCGATCAACCGTGCCGACGGGAGACGGGTACCGCGCCCGCGCGGTCGATGATCGTCACGGTGGAGAGTCGGAGACGCCCCGGCCGATTCCTGGAAGCGCTCGGTGCCGCAAGCCTTGCGATCGCGCTCGCCGCGCCCGTTGCGGCAGCGGCCGCCGACGCGCCGCGCCGACCGAACATTGTCATCATTTTGGGTGACGACCTCGGCTTTGCCGACCTGGGCTCGTACGGCAGCGAGATCCGGACGCCAAACCTCGATGCGCTGGCCAGGGAAGGCGTGCGCTTCACGAACTTCTACACCCACGCCAGCTGTTCGCCGACGCGCGCGATGCTGCTCACCGGGGTCGACACGCACCTCAACGGCCTGGGCAACATGGACGAGTGGATCGCGCCCAACCAGCGGGGCGCGGTCGGGTACGAGGGCTACCTCAACGACCGGGTGGTCACGATGCCGCAGCTGCCGAAGGCGGCCGGCTACCACACGTACATGGTGGGCAAGTGGCACATGGGCAAGGCGCCTGACCAGATTCCCGCGGCGCGCGGCTTCGAGCGCGACTTCTCGCTGCTCGACGGCGGCGGCAGTTACTGGGACATGACGAACATCACCGCCTCGTCGCCGAAGTCGGTCTTCACCGAGGATGGCCGCTACCTGACCAAGCTGCCCGAGGACTATTACGC
>JBHJND010000516.1:0-11887 GCA_048497655.1 Caballeronia novacaledonica | reverse complement strand
CCCCTCGCAGGCCATGCCGGCGGCCAGCGTCACGGCGTGCTGCTCGGCGATGCCGACGTCGAAGTAGCGGCCGGGGAACTCGCGCTCGAAGCGCACCATGCCGGAGCCCTCGCGCATCGCCGGCGTGATGCCGACGACCCGCGAGTCGGCCGCGGCGATGTCGCACAGCCAGTCGCCGAAGACCTGCGTGTAGGTCGGCGTGCCCGCGGCGGCCGGCTTCCTGATGCCGACCGAGGGGTCGAACCGGCCCGGCCCGTGGTAGAGGACCGGGTCGGCCTCGGCCAGCTTGTAGCCCTGCCCCTTGCGGGTGACCACGTGCAGGAACTGCGGCCCGGTGCGATGGCGCAGGTTCTGCAGCGTAGGCACCAGCGCCTCAAGATCGTGGCCGTCGATCGGCCCGATGTAGTTGAAGCCGAACTCCTCGAACAGGGTGGCCGGCACCACCATGCCCTTGGCGTGCGACTCGAACTTGCGCGCCAGCTCGAACAGCGGCGGCAGCGGCCGCAGCATCTGCTTGCCGACGTTCTTCGCCGCTGCGTAGAAGCCGCCGCTCAGCAGCCGCGCGAGGTAGCGGTTCAGCGCGCCGACCGCCGGCGAGATCGACATGTCGTTGTCGTTCAGCACCACCAGCAGGCGGATGTCCTCGATCACGCCGGCGTGGTTCAGCGCCTCGAAGGCCATGCCGCCGGTCATCGCCGAGTCGCCGATCACCGCGATGGCGTGCCGCGTCTCGCCGCGGTGCTTCGCCGCGATGGCCATGCCGAGCGCCGCCGAGATCGAGGTCGACGAGTGCGCGGTGCCGAAGGCGTCGTATTCCGACTCCTCGCGCCGCGGGAAGCCGGAGATGCCCCCCATCTGGCGCAGCGCCGCCATCTCGTCGCGGCGGCCGGTGAGGATCTTGTGCGCATAGGTCTGGTGGCCGACGTCCCAGATGATGCGGTCGGCGGGCGTGTCGAACACGTAGTGCAGCGCGATCGCCAGCTCGACCGTGCCGAGGTTCGACGACAGGTGCCCGCCGGTCCTCGACACCGACTCCAGCAGGTAGGCGCGCAGTTCCGCGGCGAGCGCCGGCAGCTGCTGTGTCGGCAGCTGCCGCAGCTCGGCCGGTGAATCGATGGTCTTCAGCAGTTCGGTCATGTCCCGGCGAAGTCCTCGGCCGGCCGCCTCAGCTCGTGCGGCCGACGATGAAGTCCGCCAATTCTCGCAAACGCCGCGCCCGCCCATCGAGCGACCCCAGCGCCGCCACGGCTTCCCGGTGCAGCTGCGCCGCGCGCACCTTGGCGGCATCCAGACCCAGCACCGTGACGTAGGTCGGCTTGTTCTCGCGCGCGTCCTTGCCGGCGGTCTTGCCGAGCGACTCGGCGGTGCCCTCGACGTCGAGCACGTCGTCGACGATCTGGAACGCCAGCCCCAGCGCCCGCCCGTAGGCAGCGGCGGCGGCGGCGGTCGCCGCGTCGGTGCCGGCGAGCGCCGCGCCCATGCGCACGGCAGCGGCGAGCAGCGCGCCGGTCTTCATCCGGTGCATCTGCTCGAGTTCCTCGATCGTCAGACGGCGGCCGACGGCGGCCAGGTCGATCGCCTGCCCGCCGCACATGCCTTCGGTCGACGACGCATGTGCCAGCATCGAAGTGAGCCTTGCGCGCAGATCCCCCGGCAGCGGCGCGTCGGCCAGCACGCGGAACGCCTCGGCCTGCAGGGCGTCGCCGGCGAGCATCGCCGTGGCTTCGTCGTAGGCGACATGCACGGTCGGCTTGCCGCGTCGGAGCACGTCGTCGTCCATGCACGGCAGGTCGTCGTGGATCAGCGAGTAGACGTGCACGAACTCGACCGCCAGCGCCACGCTGTGCGCCCCCGCCGCCGGCTGCCGCTCGTCCTCGGCGCCGGACAGTTCCGCCGCCGCGTAGGCAAGCAGGGGCCGCACGCGCTTGCCGCCGCCAAGCGCCGCGTAGCGCATCGCCCGGTGCAGCCGCGTGGGGGTGCGGTCGGCCGGCGGCAACGCCTCGTCGGCCGCCCGCTCGAACAGGGCGAGCCGCAGCCGCATCCACTCGTCGAAGGAGGCGCCGGCGACATCTGCCTGCGGCGCACCGGCCACCAGATTCATGCGCCGCGCAGCTCGCCTGGATCGAGAGGGGTCAGCATTTCGCCGTCGAGCTTGCGGATTTCCTGCTCGGCCACGGCGAGCCTGCCCTGGCAGTGCCTGGCCAGTTCGGCACCGCGGCGGTAAGCGGCCAGCGCGTCGTCGAGGCCGAGCTCACCTGCCTCCATGCGCCTGACCAGCGCATCGAGTTCGTCGAGCGCCTGCTCGAAGGTCAGCTCGCTGACCGGCTTGGGGGTTGGGGTCTTGGCCACGGCATTGGCATGCAATTCGAGAGGATTCTAGGCCACCGCCGCCGCCGGCCGTCGCGAACGGCCCGATAGACTGCTCGCCGTATGCAATCGCTCTGGATGCTGGTCGCCGCGGCGCTCTTTGCGGTGCTGGGGGCGTTCGTGAAGCTGGCCGCCGACCGCTACCACATCGCGGAAATCGTCCTGTACCGCGGGCTGACCGGCACGCTGGCGCTGGCCGCCTACGCCCACTTCACGCATCGGCCACTCGGCACGCCGATCCCCTGGGTGCACTTTCGCCGCGGCGCGGTGGGCACGGCGGCGCTGAGCTTGTGGTTCTTCGCCGCCTCGACGCTGCCGCTCGGCACGGCCACGGCGCTGAACTACACCTCCTCGCTGTTCCTCGCCGCCTTCATCCTCGGCGCTGCGCTGCGCGCCCGGCGGCCGGTCAACGTGCCGCTCATGCTCGCCGTGGCGCTCGGCTTCGCCGGCGTGGTGCTGGTGCTGCAGCCGAGCTTTGGCGCCGGGCAGTGGCTGGGCGCCTCCGGCGGGCTGCTCTCGGGCCTTCTTTCGGCGACCGCCTACTGGTACGTGCGCGACCTCGCACGGCAGGGCGAGCCGGAATGGCGGATCGTCTTCTACTTCTCGCTCTCGGTGACGGCGATCGGCTTCGCCGGCAGCCTGATCACCGGCTTCACCGAGCACACGCCGGCCGGCGCAATGCTGCTTGCCGCGGTGGGCGTCGTCGCGCTGCTGGCGCAGCTGGCGATGACCCGCGCCTACGCGCTCGGCCATGCGCTGCTCACCGCCAGCCTGCAGTACTCTGCGATCGTCTTCTCGGCGACGGTCGGGGTGATCGTCTTCGCCGACCGGATCGCGCTGGCGGGCTGGATCGGCATGGCGATCATCATCGCCAGCGGCGCGCTAGCCACCTGGCTGGCGCAGCGCCGGCCGCGCACCGGCCTCGACGAGCCTCTTTCCGTGGACATCCGATGAGCACATCCCTGGTCAGCGTTGCCGAACTGAAGGCCCGCCTGTCCGACCCCGACTGGTGCGTTCTCGACTGCCGCCACGACCTGATGGACGTCGAGCTCGGCCGACGCCAGTACGCGCAGGGGCACGTTCCCGGCGCGCTGTTTGCCGGCATCGACGACGACCTGTCGGGGCCAAAGACCGGCGCCAACGGCCGCCATCCGCTGCCGGACCGGGAGCGGCTTACGGCGAAATTCGGCGCCTGGGGCATCGACAGCGACACGCAGATCGTCGCCTACGACGCCTCCGGCGGGCAGTTCGCGGTGCGGCTGTGGTGGCTGGCGCGCTGGCTCGGGCACGCAAAGGTCGCGCTGCTCGACGGCGGCTGGCCGCTGTGGCTCGCCGAGGCCGGGCCGAGCAGCACCGAGCCGGAGGGCCGAGCGCCGCGCCGCTTCGCGGCCGGCGACAGCCTGGAAGGCGTCGTGTCGACGCACGAACTGCAGCGGCTGCTCGCCGACCGCAGCGCGCTGCTGGTCGACGCGCGCGCCCCCGAGCGCTACGAGGGGCGGGTGGAGCCGATCGACCCGGTGGCCGGTCACATCCCCGGCGCGGTGAACCGCTTCTGGCAGGCCAACCTCGCCGACGGCCGCTTCAAGCCGGCGGCACAGCTGCGCGCCGAGTACGAGCAGTTGCTTGCCAGCCGCTCGCCGGCGCAGGTGGTGGCCCAATGCGGCTCCGGCGTCACCGCCTGCCATCACCTGCTGGCGATGCACGTCGCCGGCCTGTCCGGCGCGCGGCTATACGCCGGCTCGTGGAGCGAGTGGATCGCCGATCCGTCGCGGCCGGTGGCCACGGGAGCGCAGCCCTAGGGTCAGTGCGAGTGCATCGCGACGCCGATCAGCGCCGCGATGGCCACGCCGACCAGCACCAGCGCCACCTGCGGCGCCGACTGCGCCAGCCGCGAGCGCCGCATCATCTCCGGCAGCAGGTCGGAAAGCGCGATGTAGATGAAGCTCGCCGCCGACAGCAGCAGCGCGTACGGCAGCAGGTGGCTCATCGCGTCGAGGACGAAGTAGCCGACCGCGCCGCCGGCCACCGCCGAGCTGCCCGACAGCAGGTTGAAGACGAAGGCACGCCGCTTGGTGAAGCCGGCGTTCAGCAGGATCATGAAGTCGCCCACTTCGTGCGGGATCTCGTGCGCCATCACCGCCGCGGTGGCCAGCACGCCGGCCCGCCAGTCGACCAGGAACGCGGCGGCGATCACCATCCCGTCGGCGAAGTTGTGGAAGGCGTCGCCGACCAGGATCGGGATGCCGCCGCGGCCGGCCTCGCGGGCATCGTGGCCGTGGTGGTGATGGTGCTCGTCGCCCTCGTGGTGATGGGTGTGGTGAATCAGCGCCAGCTTCTCCAGCAGGAAGAAGCCGAGGATGCCGGCCAGCAGCACCCAGCCCAGTCGCTGTGCCTCGACGCCGGCCTCCAGGGCCTCGGGCACGAGGCGGGTGAAGGCCACCGTCAGCAACAGCCCCGCCGAGACGCACACCAGCCGGTCGACCAGCGCGCTGAGGAAGCGGAAGCTCAGCCAGGCGGCGAGCGTGATCGAAACCACCGTCGCGAGGACGTTGGCGATGACGATCCAGCCGAGTGTGCTCATGGGCGGCAATGCAGGCGAAGCTCAGGCTAGCAGAGCTGTCAAACACCGCCCCGGAGGCAAGACGGCCGCGCGCTGCGCGGCTGTTCCTGCGACGAAGCGAGCGTCAGCCGACGCCGTGCGTCTTGAACCAGGCCAGCATGCGCTTCCAGCCGTCCTGCGCCGCCGCCTTGCGGTAGCTCGGCCGGTAGTCGGCGTGGAACGCGTGCGGCGTGTCCGGATACAGGATGATTTCGGAGACCGTATTGCCGGCAGCCTTCAAGGCCGCGCGCATCTTCTCGACCGTATCGTTGGGGATGCCGCCGTCGGCCGCACCGTACAGTCCCAGCATCGGCTGCCTGATCGACGCCGCCACTTCGAGCGCAGTCCTGTCCCCGGGGAAGTTCGCGCGCGCCAAGGGGCCATACCAGGCCACGCCGGTCTTCAGCTTGGGGTTGTGCGCGGCATACATCCAGACGATGCGACCGCCCCAGCAAAATCCAGTAATCGCCAGCCTGTGCGCGTCGCCGCCATGAACTGCCGCCCAGGCAGCGGTGGCGTCGAGATCGACCATGACCTGCGAATTGGGCACCTTGGCCACGACCTCGCTCATCAGCTTCGCGGTGTCGCTGTACTTGCCCGCATCGCCCTGACGCGCATACAGCTCGGGCGCGATCGCCAGGTAGCCCACCTTGGCCAGACGGCGACACACATCCTTGATGTGCTCGTGCACTCCGAAGATCTCCTGCACCACGAGCACCGTGCCAAGCCCGCTCTTGCCGGCCGGCATGGCGCGGTAGGCCGGCATCTCGCCGCCCATGGTCGGGATCATCACCTCGCCCGCGGTCAGGCCGTGCGCGTCAGTCACGATCATGGTCCTCGCCTGCACGGGCAGGACGGCTGCTGCGAAGCCCGCCGCCAGCGAGGTCATGACGAAGCCCCGCCTCGTCAGCCCCGGCGACCAATGCAGCCTGACCAGTTCCTCCGGTGTCGCCGGCAACGGCAGCGGATTGTCTTCAGAAGCCAACCAGATCGATCCGGGTCAGGGTGACCTGCCGACTAACCACCGGTGAGTTGCCCAGATGCCAGGCGGTGTACTGCTCGGAGTACGGGTTCACCGAGGATGCGCCGTCCACCGGGACGATGACCTTGTAGCCGCGCAGCGCTGCGGCCGCCGCAGTGTTGAGGACCGCACCCTCGGCCGCAGTGCCGGCAACGATCACCGTCTTGACACCCTTCTCCTTCAGGAGCTTGTCGAGATCGGTGTTCATGAACTTGTCGGGACCCGAGGCCACGAACGCGTCGCCGGCGCGCGGCGCAACCTCCGGCAGCACATCGGTCGGCGCCTGTCCGGTAACGATGCTGTAGACGACCGGCATGCCGGCCTGCCTCGCCTTTTCCAGCAGGCCTTGCATCTTCGGCAGCGAGGCGACGCAACGAGGACGCGGGCTGCAGTTCTGCTTGACGAAGTCGAGCAGAAGAAGCGCGCTCTCTTTGGGGTCGACTTTGACGGTCTTCAATTCGGGCGGCGGCGGAGCCTTGATTGCGGCCCACTCGTCGACGATGGTCTGCGCCTTCGCCGGCAGCAACACCGCCGCGAGTCCAATGGCCAGCGACGCCCTGACGAGACGGCGCCAGGCTGCACCGTCGCCGCGGCGTTGGCGCAGACTGTCGTTCCCTGCGATCGAAAGGGACTGCGGCACGAAAGCGCTCATTGACTGGTCTCCTGGGTGCGGGCTCACGGGGCCGGCGGAGTATAGAGATTGCTCCCTGCCTTACGTATCGGGATTCCCCGTAGCTACAATCGCGATGATTGCCGGTTTACACGTGAGTAGATGTGCGCCGCGCCGGGCCTCTTCGCAGGCAGCGCGGCGTTTCGTTATCGGGGTTTGGACGACACCCGCTGCCGCCATACCCCCCGGCTGCCGCCGAATCCGAGAAAGAAGCGCCATGCCTTTCGACGCCGAATCCATTGCCCAACGCTTCCGCCGGCTGGCACCGGCCGGCCTCGAATACGCCTCGCTGCGCGTGGTCGAGGAACACTCGAACACGACGACCGTGCGGCAGGACGTCGTCGAGCCTGCCGACCGCTCGATCGACCGAGGCGCGATGGTCACCGTGCTGTCCGGCGACGGCGTCGGCTACGCGGCGAGCACCGACCTTTCCGACGCCGGCCTGCGCGCGGCGATCGACTGCGCATCCAGGTGGGCGCAGCTTTCCCGCGGGCGCAGCGTGTTCGACGGTGCGCCGAAGCTGCCGAAGGCGGCCGGCCGCTATGCGTCGGCCACTGCGAAGCCACTGGCACTGAGCACCGCCGACCGCCTCGACCTGCTGATGCGGGAGTCGCAAGCCTGCCGCATCGACGATCGCATCGTCGACTGGGAAGCGAGCCTGTGGACGGTGCGCAGCCGCCAGATGACGGCGAGCATCGACGGCGGCGAGACGCTGCAGGAATACGACTACACGATTCCTGCGCTGCACGTGGTGGCCCACGCCGGCAGCCTCACGCAGACGCGCTCGTGGGGAGGCCGCTCCAACGGCTACTGCCAGCAGGGCGGGCTGGAGGTGATCGAGCGCTCCGGCTTCGTCGGCTGCGGCCGCGCCACCGCCGAGGAGGCGCTGCAGCTGCTGGCGGCGCCCAACTGTCCGAGCGGGCGGTTCGACCTGCTGCTGATGCCGGACCAGATGATGCTGCAGATCCACGAGTCGATCGGACACCCGCTGGAACTTGACCGCATCCTCGGCGACGAGCGCAACTACGCCGGCACCAGCTTCGTCACGCTCGACATGTTCGGCACCTACCGCTACGGCTCGCCGCTGCTGAACGTCACCTTCGATCCGACGCGCAGCGAGGAATTCGCCAGCTTCGCCTTCGACGACGAGGGAAGCCGCGCCAGCCGCGAGCACCTGATCCGCGACGGCGTCCTGCTGCGGCCGCTCGGCGGCACGATTTCGCAGCAGCGCGCCGTGCGCACGCGCAGCGACCTGGGCGCCGTAGCCACCGCGCGCAGCTGCAGCTGGAACCGGCCGCCGATCGACCGCATGAGCAACCTGAACGTCGAGCCCGGCACCTCGACGCTCGACGAGATGATCGCCTCGATCGACGACGGACTCCTGTTGAAGACCAACGCCTCGTGGTCGATCGACGACTCGCGCAACAAGTTCCAGTTCGGCTGCGAGTGGGGCCGGCGCATCCGCGAAGGCCGGCTGGCCGAGGTGGTGCGCAACCCCAACTACCGCGGCATCTCGGCCACCTTCTGGCGCTCGCTGGCGATGGTCGGCGACGCCTCGACGATGGAGGTGATGGGCACGCCGTACTGCGGCAAGGGCGAGCCGAACCAGGCGATCCGCGTCGGCCACGCCAGCCCGGCGTGCCGCTTCGACGGCGTCGACGTCTTCGGCGCGGAGAAGTAGGCGATGAAGCAGCTGTTCTTCGATCTCGTCGCTCACGCCAACGGGCTGCTGCGCGGCCGCGAGGTTCTGCTCGCCAACTTCGACGGCGAGGCTTCCGACTTCCTGCGCTTCAACCACGCCCGCGTGCGCCAGCCGATGACCGTGCGCCAGGCCTACCTGACGCTGGAGTTGGTAGACGGCCGGCGGCACGACCGCACGACGCTGGCGGTCAGCGGCAACGCCGGGGAGGACCTGCCGGCGGTGCGCACGGCGATCGAGGCGATGCGCACCGACCTGCCGTCGCTGCCGGAGGATCCCTACCTGCTGTACTGCGCAGACTCCGACACGTCCGATGCCGCGCGCACCGGGCGCATGCCTTCGCCGGAGGACGCGGTGGAGTCGATCACCACGGCCGGCGCCGGGCTGGACCTGGTCGGCATCCTCGCCAGCGGCTCGGTGTACCGCGGCTTCGCCAGCTCGCTCGGCGCGCGTCACTGGCACGAGGTCGACAGCTTCCTGCTCGACTGGTCGGTCTACCAGAGCGGCGACAAGGCGGTGAAGGCGAGCTTCGCCGGCCAGCACTGGGAGCCGGGCGAGGTCGCCCGCCGCATCGATGCCACGCGCGCGCAGCTTCCTTACCTCGCCCGCGCCCCGCGCACGATCGCGCCGGGCGCCTATCGCGCCTACGTCTCGCCGGCGGCGCTCGACGAGCTGCTGTGGATGCTCAACTGGGGCGGAGTCTCGGCGAAGGAGCAGCGCACGCAGCAGAGCACGATCCAGCAGCTGGTCGACGGCGAGGTGGCGCTGTCGCCGCTCGTCACGCTGCGCGAGCACATCGCCGGCGGGCTGGCACCGGCCTTCGACGAGGCAGGCTTCACCCGCCCCGCCTCGGTGGACCTGATCCGCGACGGCCGGCACGCCGGCAGCCTGGTGAGCCCGCGCACGGCGCAGGAGTACGGCATCGAGTCGAACGGCGCCGACGAGTCCGAATCGATGCAGGCGATGGATCTGGCGCCCGGGCAACTGCCGCGCGCCGAAGCTCTGCGCGCGCTCGACACCGGCGTGTACGTCGGCAACTTCCACTACCTGAACTGGTCCGACCGCAGCGCCGCGCGGGTCACCGGCATGACGCGCTTCGCCACCTACTGGGTCGAGCGCGGCGAGATCGTCGCGCCGCTGGCGGTGATGCGCTTCGACGACAGCCTGTACCGGATGCTCGGCGCCGAACTGGAAGCACTCGACGACGAGGCCGACTGGATCCTCAACAACGGCACCTACGGCGGACGATCGGTGCAGACCAGCCGCGTTCCCGGTGCGCTGTTGAAGCAGCTTAGGCTGACGCTGTAGGCGGCCGCCCGGCGCGGCCGAGGGCAGGGGCGGCTCGCCCGCCCCTGCGCTAACAAAGGCGCGGCTACTTCGCCGCGAAGCAGTAGAACAGCCCGTCGCCGCCGGTGGGTCGCAGCGCTTCCTGGCTGCAGCCGAGCGTCGGGTGGGACGAGTTCCACGACACCGCCCACGGGAACTGCGGCGCCGGTCCAGCCCGGTCGTGGTGCCCGGTCATCGCCGACCCCTCCTTGGTGCTCCTGGTCCAGTTGCCGCAGGTCATGTCGGGGAACGGCGGCCCGGGGAAGGCCGTGCCGTCGGGGCGCGAACCGGTCAGCATGTCGTGCGTGTTCGGCTTCTCGGTGCGGCCGTTGACCATGCCACCCTTCTCGTTCAACGCCGTTTCCTTGTTGAGGCCGCTGGCGGCCGAGTGCAGTTCGTCGACGTTGCGGGCGATCAGCACACCCTTGGCGTTGTGCCAGGGGCCGGCGCCGATGCGGTCGCGCGCGTTGATCGCGCTCGGGTCGGTCAGGTTCGCGCCCTGCGTGCTCAGGTAGGCGCGCCAGGTGCGGTTGCCGGCGCCGACCGAGTTCGCCAGCGCCTGGCAGTGCCGATCCGCGCCCTCGAGCCCGCCGAGGTCGCCGCCCTTGCCGGGCCCGGCACTGGTGACGAAGAAAGTCATGTCGCTGCTGCCGCCGGACGGTGCGCTAGCGCAACCGGCAAGCGCCACCGCGCCGGCAGCCGCCAGCACCACCCAATGCTTCGATCGCTGCACGAAATCCTCCTTGGGATTGGTCAGATCTTCTCTGCGGAGCCCGCATCGGCCGGCGTCCCGCCGCATCGGGTCGGCGCATAGCCTACCGTGGCGCCGCCGCCCGGCCGACCGCGCGCAATGGCTACGGTCGCGGGCCGGGCCGCAGATCACGCCACCTTCGACGCGGCGCCTGCCGCACGACCCGCCAGCCACGCACCGAGCCGGGCACCGGCATCGGCCGGCAGGTGCAGGCCAAGCTTGCTTCGCCGCCACAGGATGTCATCGACCGTCTGCGCCCACTCGTGGCCGATCAGGTACTCGACCTCGGCCGCGTGCAGGCCGGGAGCGATCTCCTCGCCCAGCTGCGCCATGCCTGCGGCGTCGCCGAGTACCCGCTCGATCCGCGTGCCGTAGGCGTGCGCGTAGCGTCGCAGCAACGACGCCGGCAGCCATGGCCGCCGCTGCGCCTGCAGCGCGCAGAAGTTCTCGAAGTCGGCCATCGGGTCGCCGCTCGCCGTCACGATGTTGCCGAGGTCGCCGCCGGGCAGCGGCGCTGTCGCGGTCCAGTCGCCGCGGGCGATGCCCAGCGGACGGGCCAGCATGCCCACCGCCTCCTCGGCCAGCGCGCGGTAGGTGGTGAGCTTGCCGCCCCAGACCGACAGCAGCGGCGCACCCTGCGCGTCGAGTTCGAGCTTGTAGTCGCGGGTGACCGACGAGGCGTCGGCGCCGTCGTCGAGCAGCGGCCGCACGCCGGAGTACGTCCACACCACGTCGGCCGGCGCGATCTGCCGGCTGAAGTAGCGGTTGATCATCGTGCACAGGTAGTCGATCTCGGCCGCGTCGGCGCGCGCCTCGCCGGGATCGCCGCCGATCTCGACGTCGGTGGTGCCGATCAGCGTGAAGTCGCGCTCGAACGGGATGGCGAAGACGATCCGCTTGTCCGGGTTCTGGAAGATGTACGCGTACGGGTGGTCGAAGAGTCGGCGCACGACAATATGGCTGCCCTTGACCAGCCGCAGCTGGCGCACCTGCGGCCAGTCGGCCGCGTCGCGCAGGAATGATGCGGCCCAGGGCCCGGCGGCGTTGACGAGCGCGCGCGACTGCACCGTCAGCACGCGTCCGTCATCGGCCGCCAGCTCGGCACGCCAGGAGTTGCCTTCGCGGCGAATCGAAGTGCAGCGGGTGCGAGGGAGCACCGTCGCGCCGCGCTCCCCGGCGTCGACCGCGTTGAGCACCACCAGCCGCGCGTCGTCGACCCAGCCGTCGGAATACATGATCCCGGCGCGCCAGTGCTCCTTCAGCGGCTTGCCCGCGTCGTGCCGGCGCAGGTCGACGGTCTCCGAGCCGGGCAGGATCTCGCGCCGCGCCAGGTGGTCGTACAGGAACAGCCCGATGCGGATCATCCACACCGGCCGCATCGACGGATCGTGCGGAATCAGGAAGCGCAGCGGCCAGACGATGTGCGGCGCATTGCGCAGCAGCACCTCGCGCTC
>JBHJND010000515.1:0-2964 GCA_048497655.1 Caballeronia novacaledonica | reverse complement strand
CCGCCTGCGCATCGGCAGCCCGCCGATCGTCGACGGCAGGCTGGCGCCGACGCTGGCCGGATATGCCGACCCGCTGCCTCAGGCGCTGGTGCTGACCGCCATCGTGATCAGCTTCGCGATGACCGCGCTGCTGCTGGTGATCGCGCTGCGCGCCAGCGCCGAGACCGGCTCCGACCACGTCGACGGCGTCGAGCCCGGCGGCGGGGCGGGGGAGAGCGCGCGGTGAACTGGCCGCACTGGATCGTCGTGCCGGTCGTGCTGCCGCTGGCAGCCGGCGCGGCGCTGCTGCTGATCGAGCGGACCCGTCCCGCGCTCGCTGCCCGGCTGTCGCTCGCCGCCACCGCGTCGCACCTGCTGGTGGCGATCGGCCTGGCGGCACTGGCGGCCGACGGGACCGTGCGCGCCTACCTGCTCGGCAACTGGAGCGCGCCGTTCGGCATCGCGCTGGCGCTCGACCGGCTGTCGGCCCTGCTGCTGGTGCTGACCGGCGTCGTCGCGCTGGCGGCCGTCGCCTATTCCGTCGCGGGCGACGCCAGGACGCGCGTCGACCGCCGCGGGCGGCACTTCCACGCGCTGTTCCAGTTCCAGCTGATGGGGCTGTCGGGCGCCTTTCTCACCGCCGACCTGTTCAACCTGTTCGTCTTCTTCGAGGTGCTGCTGATCGCCTCCTACGGCCTGCTGCTGCACGGCGCGGGAAGCGAGCGCCTGCGTGCGGCGATCCACTACGTCAGCTTCAACCTGACCGGCTCGGCGCTGTTCCTGATCGCCGTCTCGGCGCTGTACGGCGTCACCGGCACGCTGAACATGGCCGACCTGGCGCAGCGGGTCGCGCAACTGCCGCCGGAGACCGCCTTGCTGGCGCGCAGCGCCGGCCTGCTGCTGCTGGTGGTGTTCTGCGTCAAGGCGGCGCTGCTGCCGCTGTACTTCTGGCTGCCGAGCACCTACGGCGCGGCAGCGGCGCCGGTGGCGGCGCTGTTCGCCATCATGACCAAGGTCGGCGTCTACGCCGTGGCGCGCATGTACACGCTGGTGTTCGGCGCCGACGGCGGCGAAGCGGCAAACCTGGCGCAGCCCTGGCTGCCGCTGCTTGGCCTGGCGACGATCGCACTGGCGGCGGTCGGCACGCTGGCGGCGCGCGACATGCGCGGCATGGTCGGCTACCTGGTCGTCGCCTCCGCCGGCACGCTGCTGACCGCGCTCGGCCTCGGCAGCCCCGAGACGGTGGCGGCGGCGCTGTTCTATCTGGTCAACAGCACGCTGGTGATCGCGCTGCTCTACCTGCTGGCCGACCGGATCGGCGCGCAGCGCGGCGCGCACGGCGACCTTCTCGCACCGGGTCCATTCGGAGCCGAGCGCAGCCTGCTCGGCGCCGCCTACTTCGTCGCCGCGATCGCGGTGTGCGGCCTGCCGCCGCTGGCCGGCTTCCTCGGCAAGTCGCTGCTGCTCGCCGCCGCGCTCCACACCGGCTATGCGGCATGGGTGTGGGCGGTGGTGCTGGCCTCCGGCCTGGCGATCATCATCAGCGTCGTGCGCGCCGGCAGCCGGATCTTCTGGCGGCCGTACGAGCCGCCGGCACCGTCGTCGCCGATCGCCACCTCGTCGGTGCATGCGATGGCGGTGGGCTGGCTGTTCGCCGCGCTGCTGCTGAACACCGCCGCCGCCGGGCCACTGGCGCGCTACACCGGCGCCGCCGCGCAGCAGCTGTTCGAGCGGCACGGCTACATCGACGCCGTGCTCGGCGCCAGGCCGGTGCCGGCGGCGATCCCGATCCGCGAGATCCTCGGCGGCAAGCCGGTGAAGGAGGCGCCGTGAAGCGCTGGCTGCCCGCGCCGCTGCTGTCGGCGACCCTGTTCGCGGTCTGGCTGCTGCTGAACAACACGGTCGATGCGGCGCACCTCGTGCTCGGCGCACTGGTCGCGATCGTCGTGCCGTGGTTCACCGAGAGGCTGCGGCCCGACCGGCCGCGCATCCGCCGGCCGCTGGTGATCCTGCGGCTCGGACTGGTCGTGCTGTGGGACATCGTGATGTCGAACATCGAGGTGGCACGGCGCATCCTCGGCCCGGAGGAGGCGATCAGGCCGGCGTTCGTCTGGCTGCCGCTCGACCTGACCGACCCGCACGCGATCGTCTCGCTGGCCGGGATCATCACCATGACGCCGGGAACGCTGTCGGCGGAGCTGTCGGCCGACCGCCGCCACCTGCTGGTGCACGCCTTCAACGTCGACGACGAGGCGGCGCTGATCGCCCAGATGAAGGCCCGCTACGAGGCGCCGCTGAAGGAGATCTTCGAATGATCGTCGCCACCCTGCTGCCGTTGGCAATCGGCGCCTTCACGCTGGCGCTGCTGCTGAACCTCTACCGCCTGCTGCGCGGGCCGGGGCTGGCCGACCGCATCCTGGCCCTCGACACCCTGTACATCAATTCGCTGGCGCTGCTGATCCTGGTCGGCATCCGCTTCGACACCGCGGTGTTCTTCGAGGCGGCGCTGGTGATCGCGGCGCTGGGCTTCGTCGGCACGGTGGTGCTGTCGAAGTTCGTCGTGCGCGGCGACATCGTGGAGTAGGGCGATGCCGCTGCCGCTGCTGCTCGACCTCGTGCTCGCGGTGCTGCTGGCCATTGGCGCGGCGTTCGCGCTGATCGGCTCCTGGGGACTGGCCAGGCTGAGCGACTTCTTCAAGCGGCTGCACGGCCCGACCAAGGCCAGCACGCTCGGCGTGGGCTGCGTGCTGGTCGCCTCGATGCTGTACTTCACCTTCCGCCCCGGCTCGGCCGGCGTCAGCCTGCACGAACTGCTGATCACGCTGTTCGTCTTCCTCACGGCGCCGATCTCGGCGCACCTGCTGGTCAAGGCGGCGCTGGTGCTCGATCCCGGTGCACGGCCGGCGCCACCGCCGCCACTGGGCGGCGAGGCGGAAGGCTAGCCGCGACGACCTTCGGTCACGGGCGGCGCACGACGCGCACCGT
>JBHJND010000514.1:0-3661 GCA_048497655.1 Caballeronia novacaledonica | reverse complement strand
ACGGGCTGTCGCGGTCGCTGCGCGCCGCCGGCTACGCGGTCGACGTCGTCAGCAACGGCCAGACCGCCGACAGCGCGCTGGCGGCGCAGCACTTCGACGTGCTGATCCTCGACCTCGGCTTGCCGGCGATGGCCGGCCTCGAAGTGCTCAGGCGACTGCGCGGACGCAACTCGAAGATCCCGGTGCTGATCCTGACTGCTGCCGACAGCATCGGGCAGCGCGTCAAGGGCCTCGACCTCGGCGCCGACGACTACATGGCCAAGCCGTTCGCCCTGTCCGAACTGGAGGCGCGGGTGCGGGCGCTCACCCGCCGCTCGCTGGCTGGCGCGCAGGCCGTGCTGCGCAACGGTCCGCTGGCGCTCGATCCGGCCGGCCGGGTGGCGACGCTGAACGACCAGCCGCTGGAGCTCTCGGCGCGCGAGCTTGGCCTGCTGGAGATCCTGATCAGCCGGCCCGGCCGCCTGGTGAGCAAGGAGCAGCTGGTCGACCACCTGTGCGAGTGGGGCGAGGAGGTCAGCACCAACGCGATCGAGGTCTACGTGCACCGCCTGCGCAAGAAGATCGAGCCGGGCGCAATCCGCATCGTCACCGTGCGCGGGCTCGGCTACAGCATGCAGCGGGTAGCCGAGCCGGGCGAGGGCGCGGCCGGCGGCACGGCAGTGAGCGCGGCCTGAGCACTGCGTCGGCGCGCATCGACGATGCGCGCCGGCCGCCACCGAATGCCCGACCAGACCTCCCAGCAGCCGCGGCCCGTCCGGCCGTCCGCACCGCCGACAGTGCAGAGGGCGGTGCGGCCGGTGGGCAATCCGCTGCGGCGGCCGGACGAGCAGCGCTCGCTGTTCGGCGAGATCCTCGACTGGATGCTGGCGCCGCTGCTGGTGCTGTGGCCGATGAGCGTGACGCTGACCTTCGTCGTCGCGCAGGAGATCGCCAACCCGCCGTTCGACCGCAAGCTCGCCGAGACGGTCAGCCTGCTGGCCGACCACGTCGACATCAAGCAGGGCAAGGTGCGGCTGCAGCTGGGCATCGACGTGAGCGAAGTGCTGCGGCCGGACGAAACGGTGACGACCTCGTTCATGGTGCTCGGCCTGCGCGGCGAGCTGGTCGCCGGCGACGCCGAGATCCCGCTGCCGCCCGAGGACCGCGCGATGGCCGGGCCGCCGCGGCTGCGCTTCGACAAGATGAGCGGCAGCGAGGTGCGCGTCGCCTACACCTGGGCACGGCTGCCGGACCAGCCGCCGGTGTTGGTGCAGGTCGCCGAAACGCTCGAGGCCCGCACCCAGCTGGCCAACGAGATCATCAAGGGCGTGATCGTGCCGCAGTTCATCGTGCTGCCGCTGGCGGTGCTGCTGGTCTGGCTGGCGCTGACCCGCGGGCTGGCGCCGCTCACCGCCCTGCAGGCGCGCATCCGCCGCCGGCGCCCCGAGGACCGCTCGCCGATTGACGCCCGCGGCGCGCCCGAGGAGATCGCGCCGCTGGTCGAGTCCTTCAACGACCTGCTGGCCAGGCTGTCGGCCAGCATCGAGGTGCAGAAGCGCTTCATCGCCGATGCCGCGCACCAGATGAAGACGCCGCTGGCGGGCCTGCGTACGCAGTCGGAGCTCGCCCTGCGCCAGACCGACCCGGCCGAACTGCGTCGCAGCCTGCGCCAGATTGCCGCCGCGACCGAGCGGGCGACCCGGCTGATCAACCAGCTGCTCGCGCTGGCCCGCGCCGAGCACGGCGGCGCGGAAGCACCGGTGCACGAGCTGCTCGACCTCGCGCAACTGACGCGGGAGGCGGTCCGCGACCGGGTTCCACAGGCAATCGAGCGGCAGATCGACCTCGGGGTGGACCTGACCGACCAGCCGGCCGAAGTGCTCGGCGCGGCGCTGATGCTGCGCGAGCTGCTCGGCAACCTGATCGACAACGCGCTGCGCTACACGCCGCCGGGCGGCACGGTCACCGCGCGCGTGCTGCGCGACGGCGCCGAGGTCGTGCTCGAGGTCGAGGACACGGGCCACGGCATCGCCGAGGCGGAACGAGCGCGGGTGTTCGACCGCTTCTACCGCGTGCTCGGCACGCGCGCCGAGGGCAGCGGCCTGGGGCTGGCGATCGTCCGCGAGATCGCCGAGCAGCACGATGCGCGGGTCAGCATCCACACGCCGCCGAAAGCGCCGAACCCGGCTTCGCCGGGGGTGCTGCTGCGCGTGCGCTTCACGCGCACCCCGTACGGCAAGCTGCCGATGCGGCCGTGAGCCTCGGGCGGTCGGGGCCGATTTGACCCTGCCGGCGCGAACCGAGATAATTCGCGCCCTCCGCCGCCTGGCGGGGATGCCTTCCGAGGCGGATTAGCTCAGCTGGTTAGAGCAGAGGAATCATAATCCTTGTGTCCGGGGTTCGAGTCCCTGATCCGCCACCACTTCCCTTCCCTGCGCCGTCGAGCCGTCTGATGCGCATCGCTTCATTGCTGGCCGGCGCTTCGTTCCTGCTCCTCGCTGCCACGGCGACGGCGCAGATCGCGCCGCGCAAGATCCCGGCCAATGCACTGCGCGGCACCTACGCGCCGGCCGCCTTTCCCGGCGCCTACATCGACGGCAGGCTGGTGCAGATGGCGCCGGGCGTGCGCATCGTCATGCCCAACAACGCCACGGTGCCGCCGGCGCAGGTCCCGCCCGAGACGCCGGTGCGCTACGAACTGGACGCGCAGGGCAAGGTCCGCATGGTGTGGGTGCTGACCCCGGAGGAGGCGCGCAAGCGGTAGCCGGCGATGGGCAAGAAGCTGTACATCCGCACCTTCGGCTGCCAGATGAACGAGTACGACTCGGCCAAGATGGCCGACGTGCTCGGCGACGCGCAGGGCCTGACGGTCACCGCCGACCTAAACGAGGCCGACGTGGTGCTGTTCAACACCTGCTCGGTGCGCGAGAAGGCGCAGGAGAAGGTCTTCTCCGACCTCGGCCGCGCGCGTGCCCTGAAGCGGCGCCGGCCGGACCTGGTGATCGGCGTCGGCGGCTGCGTGGCCAGCCAGGAGGGCGCGGCGATCATCGAGCGCGCGCCGTACGTCGACGTCGTCTTCGGGCCGCAGACCCTGCACCGGCTGCCCCAGCTCATCGAGCGCCGCCGCGCCACCGGGGCGCCGCAGGTCGACATCTCGTTTCCCGAGATCGAGAAGTTCGACGCCCTGCCGCCGCCGCGGGTCGAGGGCGCCGGCGCCTTCGTCTCGATCATGGAGGGCTGCAGCAAGTACTGCAGCTTCTGCGTCGTGCCCTACACGCGCGGCGAGGAGGTCTCGCGGCCGTTCGACGACGTGCTCACCGAAGTCGCCGACCTGGCCGACCAGGGGGTGCGCGAGGTGACGCTGCTCGGGCAGAACGTCAATGCCTACCGCGGCCGCATGGCCGACGGCGAGATCGCCGACTTCGCGCTGCTGCTCGACTACGTGCACGAGGTGCCGGGCATCGAGCGGATCCGCTACACGACTTCGCACCCGAAGGAATTCGGCCAGCGGCTGATCGACGCCCACGCGCGCCTGCCGAAGCTGGCGGGCCACGTGCACCTGCCGGTGCAGTCGGGCTCGGACCGGATCCTGGCGGCGATGAAGCGCGGCTACACGGTGCTCGAGTACAAGTCGATCGTCCGCCGGCTGCGCGCGGCACGGCCGGACATCTCGATCTCGTCG
>JBHJND010000513.1:0-4907 GCA_048497655.1 Caballeronia novacaledonica | reverse complement strand
TGCCGAGCGGCCGGGCCAGCATCTCGACGGCCTCCTCGGCCAGCGCACGGTAGGTGGTGATCTTGCCGCCCCAGACGGACAGCAGTGGCGCGCCCTGGGTGTCGAGTTCGAGCCGGTAGTCGCGGGTGATCGACGAGGCGTCGGCACCGTCGTCGAGCAGCGGCCGCACGCCGGAGTAGGTCCAGACCACGTCGGCCGGAGTGATCTGCCGGCTGAAGTAGCGGTTGATCATCGTGCACAGGTAGTCGATCTCGGCCGCGTCGGCGCGCGCCTCGCCGGGATCGCCGCCGATCTCGACGTCGGTGGTGCCGATCAGCGTGAAGTCGCGCTCGAACGGGATCGCGAAGACGATCCGCTTGTCCGGGTTCTGGAAGATGTAGGCGTACGGGTGATCGAACAGCTTGCGCACGACGATGTGGCTGCCCTTGACCAGCCGCAGCGGCCGCACGTGATTCCAGCTCGCCGCCTCGCGCAGGAAGCTCGCCGCCCACGGACCGGCGGCGTTGACCAGTACCCGCGCCTTCACCTCGAGGTGGCCGCCGCCGGCGGCCTGCAGCTCGGCGACCCATGAATCGCCCTCGCGCCGTGCACGAGTGCAGCGCGTGCGCGGCAGCACCGTCGCGCCGCGCTCGGCGGCGTCCAGCGCGTTGAGCACCACCAGCCGCGCATCGTCGACCCAGCCGTCCGAGTACATGATGCCGGCCCGCCACTGCTCCTTCAGCGGCGCTCCGGCCTCGTGCCGGCGCAGGTCGACGGTCTGCGAGCCCGGCAGGATCTCGCGCCGCGCCAGGTGGTCGTAGAGGAACAGGCCGATGCGGATCATCCACACCGGCCGCATCGACGGGTCGTGCGGGATCAGGAAACGCAGCGGCCGGACGATGTGCGGCGCGTTGCGCAGCAGCACCTCGCGCTCGGCGAGCGACTTGCGCACCAGGCCGAACTCGTAGTGCTCCAGGTAGCGCAGCCCGCCGTGCACCAGCTTGGTCGACGACGAGGAGGTGTGCTCGCCGAGGTCGTCCTTCTCCGCCAGCAGCACCTTCAGGCCGCGCCCGGCGGCGTCGCGGGCGATGCCCGCGCCGTTGATGCCGCCGCCGACCACCAGCAGGTCGCATTGCAGCTGTCGTTCCCGTTGCATCGCTCGGTCCAAGGCGCGCCTAGTGCGCCTGCTCCCAGTTCTCGCCGACGCCGACCTCGGCCAGCAGCGGCACCTTCAGTTGCGCCACGCCGCTCATCAGCAGCGGCACCTGCGTGCGCACCTTCTCCAGCTCGGCCTGCGGCACCTCGAACACCAGCTCGTCGTGCACCTGCATGATCAGCCGGGTGGCCAGCCGGTCGCGCAGCAGCCAGCCGTGCACGGCGATCATCGCCAGCTTGATCAGATCGGCCGCGGTGCCCTGCATCGGCGCGTTGATCGCCGCCCGCTCGGCGCCGGCGCGACGCGGCCCATTGGGCGAGTTGATCTCCGCAAGCCACAGGCGGCGGCCGAAGACCGTCTCGACGTAGCCCTGCCGCCGGGCCTGCTCGCGGGTCCGTTCCATGTACCTGGCCACGCCCGGATAGCGGGTGAAATAGCGCTCGATGAAGCTGCGCGCGACGTCCTTGTCGATGCCGAGGCTGGAGGCCAGGCCATAGGCGCTCATGCCGTAGATCAGCCCGAAGTTGATCACCTTGGCGTAGCGCCGCTGTTCGCCGCTCACCTCGCCGAGCGGCACGCCGAAGACCTCGCTGGCGGTGGCGCGGTGGATGTCCTCGCCGGCGGCGAAGGCCGACAGCAGCCCTTCGTCGCCGCTGACGTGCGCCATGATGCGCAGCTCGATCTGCGAATAGTCGGCCGAGACGATGCGCGAGCCCGGCGGCGCGATGAAGGCCTCGCGGATGCGCCGGCCCTCGGCGGTGCGGATCGGGATGTTCTGCAGGTTCGGTTCGCTGGAGGAAAGGCGGCCGGTCACCGCGATCGCCTGTCCGTAGCTGGTGTGCACGCGGCCGGTGGCCGGGTCGATGCTGGCGGCGAGCTTGTCGCAGTAGGTCGACTTCAGCTTGGCCAGCCCCCGGTGCTCGAGCAGCACCTTCGGCAGCGGATAGTCCTCGGCCAGCTTCTCCAGCACCTCCTCGTCGGTCGACGGCGCGCCGCTGGCGGTCTTCTTCGCCACCGGCAGCTTGAGCAAGCCGAACAGGATCTCGCCGATCTGCTTCGGGCTGCCGAGGTTGAACGGCTGGCCGGCGAGTTCCTGCGCCCGCGCCTCCAGCTCGGCCAGCCTTGTCGCGATCTCCACGCTCTGCGCGGCCAGCCGGTCGCGGTCGACCAGCACGCCGTCGCGCTCCATCTCGAGCAGGATCTTCGACACCGGGATCTCGATCGCCTCGTAGACGTTGCGCAGCTGCGGCAGCTTCTCCAGCCGCGGCCACAGCGCCTGGTGCAGCGCCAGCGTCACCTCGGCGTCCTCCGCCGCGTACTCGGTGGCGCGGTCCAGTGCCACTTCGTCGAAGCCGATCGCGTTCGCCCCCTTGCCGCAGACCTCCTCGTACCTGATCGTGCGGCGGCCGAGGTGCCGCTCGGCGAGGTCGTCCATGTTGTGGCTGCGGTGCGCCTCCAGCACGTAGCTCTGCAGCATGGTGTCGTGCCTGATGCCGGCCAGCCGGACGCCGTGGTTGGCAAACACGTGGGCGTCGTACTTCAGGTGCTGGCCGACCTTCTTGTGCTGCTCGCTCTGCAGCCACGGCTTCAGCCGCTCCAGCGTGGCCTCGAACGGCAGCTGCTCCGGCACGCCCGGATAACGGTGCGCGAGCGGGATGTAGCAGGCGGCGTTGGCGCGCTCGCCGGCCACCGCCAGCGAGATGCCGACCAGCCTCGCCGCCATCGGGTCGAGCGAGGTGGTCTCGGTGTCGAGCGCCACCAGCGGCGCGGCGTTGATCCGGGCCAGCCACTGATCCAGCTGCGCCTGCGTGACCACCGTCTCGTAGGGCGCCCGTGGCGGCGCCGCGACGGCGTCCGCCCGCGGCGCCTCGGCGGCCGGCGGCGCGGAATCCGCCGGCGGCGCGTCGCCATCGAGGTCCTTCAGGAAGCTGCGGAACTCCCAGCGCTCGAACAGTTCACGCAGCCGCGCCTGGTCGGGTGGCCGCACGGCGAGCGAGTCGAAGTGAGGCACCTGGGCGGCGAGGTCGCCGTCGGTGCGCACGGTCACCAGCCTGCGCGCCGTCGGCAGCCAGTCGAGCGCGGCGCGCAGGTTCTCGCCGACCTTGCCGACGATCCCGTCGGCGCCGGCGACGATCGCCTCCAGCGTGCCGTACTCGGCCAGCCACTTCGCTGCCGTCTTCGGCCCGACCTTGTCGACCCCGGGCACGTTGTCGACGCTGTCGCCGACCAGGGTCAGGAAGTCGACGATCTGGTCGGGGCGCACGCCGAACTTGGCCAGCACGCCGTCGGCGTCGAGCCGCTCGCCGCTCATCGTGTTGACCAGCGTCACGTGCTCGTTGACCAGCTGCGCCAGGTCCTTGTCGCCGGTGGAGATCACCGTGCGCACGCCGTGGCTCTCGGCGTGACGCGCCAGCGTGCCGATCACGTCGTCGGCCTCGATGCCCTCGATCTCGAGCACCGGCCAGCCGAGCGCCCGCGTCGCCTCGTGGATCGGCGCGACCTGCGCCGCCAGGTCGGGCGGCATCGGCGGCCGCTGCGCCTTGTACTGCGGATAGATGTCGTCGCGGAAGGTCCTGCCCTTGGCGTCGAACACGCAGGCGCAGTAGTCGTGCGGCACCTGCGCGCGCAGGGTGCGCAGCATGCCGATGAAGCCGCGCAGGGCGCCCGTCGGTTCGCCCTCGGCCGTACGGAGGTCCGGCAGCGCGTGGAAAGCACGGTATAAGTAACTGGAACCGTCGACGAGCAGCAGCGTCTTCAAGGAGGTACCCGGCAGTGCTTGATCGTCAGAAGAACATTCCCCCGCTGCGTGCGGTGACGATGCCCGACCGCGCGACCAGCCAGAAGGCGCGCGAATCGTGGCATCTATGGGGGATTATCTCGGAGTTCGTCGAGTCCGCCGAGCGGCTCTCGGAAATCCGGCCGGCGGTCTCGATCTTCGGCAGCGCGCGGCTCAGCGAAGACTCGCCGGTCTACCGGCAGGCGATGCGCATCGCCCGCAAGCTGTCGGACGCCGGCTTCGCGGTGATCAGCGGCGGCGGACCCGGCGTGATGGAGGCGGCCAACCGTGGCGCCTTCGACGGCCGCTCGCCGTCGGTGGGGCTGAACATCGAGCTGCCGTTCGAGCAGCACGGCAACGCCTACCAGGACATCGCGCTGCGCTTCCGCCATTTCTTCGCCCGCAAGGTGGCCTTCGTCAAGTACGCCGCCGCCTACGTGGTGATGCCGGGCGGCTTCGGCACGCTCGACGAGCTGTTCGAGGCGCTGACGCTGATCCAGACCCGCAAGGGCCGCAGCATGCCGATCGTGCTGGTGGGCTCGGACTTCTGGAGCGGCCTGCTCGGCTGGATGAACGACACCCTGGTCGCGCGCGGCATGATCGGCGCCGCCGACGTCGGCCTGATGAAGCTGGTCGACGACGACGATGCGGTGGTCGAGGCGATCTTCGACTTCTACGAGGCGCGCGGCTTCGCGCAGACGGCGAGCGAACGGGAGCTGATGCTGTACCTCTGAGCGGCCGGCGCAGGCTTACAATTCCTCCATCATGCGGGGCCGGAAATCCATCCTGATCGCTGCGCTGGCGGCTGCGCCGCTGGCGTGGGCGCAGCCCGCGCCGCCGCCGCTGAAGGACGCACCGCCGTCGCCACCCGCCGCCGAGGCGGCCGCCGCACAGGCGCAGCCGGCCGCCGCACAGGCGCCGGCCGCGCCACCCCCGTCGAACCTGTCGGACCTGCTGCGCACGCGCATCGAGCAGGTCAAGCGAGGCAACCGCGTC
>JBHJND010000512.1:0-2080 GCA_048497655.1 Caballeronia novacaledonica | reverse complement strand
CGTCGGGCACCAGTGCGATCAGCTTGTCGAAGGCCGCCGAGGCCTCGGCGAAGCGCCCCATCGAGTAGTAGGTGCGCGCCAGCGTCGCCCAGCCGTTGACGTTGTCCGGCTCCGCCTTCAGCCGCTCGGCCAGGCGTTCGGTCATGTTGGCCAGCTCGTCGCTGCCAAACTGATGCGCGGCATCGGCGCCCTGGCGCGCCAGCGGATTGAAGGCCGAGAGGTCGCCGTAGCGCGAGTACAGCATCGCCGAGGCAATCGGCACCACCAGCACGACCACCGCCGCGGTCAGCTTGCCGGTCTGGGTCGCCCGTGGCGCCTCGGCCACCGCCGGCTCGGCCTGCGTCTCGTCGAGGACGCGCTGCTGCAGGTCGGCCTTGGTCGCCGCGTACTGCGCGTCGGCGATCGCGCCGCGCGCGTGCTCGGCCTCCAGCTCGGCCAGCTGGTCCTTCAGGATGCCAAGGTTGACTGCCGTGCGGTCGATCCTGGCGCGCGCGCCGCCGCGCAGCAGCGGCGGCAGCAGCCACGCCAGGCCGACCACGACCATGATCACCGCGGCAACGATGAACCCGGTCACTTGACCTCTCCCTCGCCGCGCAGCAGCCGCTCGGCGCGCTCGCGGTCGGCAGCGGACAGCGGCTCGGGCCGCGCGGCCCTAGCGCGCCCGCGCACGACGCGCCAACCGATCAGGATGCCGAGCGCCAGCAGCAGGAACGGCCCGACCCACAGCAGCACGGTGGTTGCCTTCAGCGGCGGCCGGTACAGCACGAAGTCGCCGTAGCGCTCGGTCATGAAGGCGATGATCTCGGCATCGGACTTGCCGGCCGCCATCTGCTCGCGCAGCTTGTTGCGCAGGTCTACGGCGAGCCCGGCGCGCGAGTCGGCGATCGTCTCGTTCTGGCACACCAGGCAGCGCAGCTGCTTGGCCAGCTCGACCTCGCGCTTGGCGGCCACCGGGTCGTTCAGCGTCGGCTGCGCCTCGTCGGCGGCCACCGGGCCAGCGAGCACGGCCCGGGCCAGGCCGCAGGCAATCAGCACGCTTCTCATGACTTCTGCAACTCCTGCACCAGCGGCACGATCTTCTTCGCCATCGCCTCGGGGGTGACCGGGCCGATGTGCTTGTAGCGGATGATCCCCTGCTTGTCGATGACGAACGTCTCCGGCACACCGTAGACGCCGAAATCGATGCCGAGCTTGCCGTCGTAGTCGATGAAGGTGGTCGTGTACGGATCGCCGAGCTCGGCCAGCCACTTGCGGCCCGCCTCGGGCGTGTCCTTGTAGTTCATGCCGATGATCGGCACCAGCTTCTTCGCCGCCAGCTCGTTCATCAGCGGATGCTCGACGCGGCAGGGCGTGCACCACGATGCCCAGACGTTGATGATCCACACCTGCCCGGCCATGTCGCGGCTTGCGAACATCTCGTTCGGCGCGTGGAGCTTGGCCTTCTCGAACACCGGCGCCGGCTTGCCGATCAGCGGCGAGGGCACCTCGCGCGGGTTCAGCCACAGCCCGCGCAGCAGGAACGCCGCCAGCACCAGGAAGGCGACCAGCGGCACGAGGAAGAAGACGACGCGCTTCATCGGATCTCTTCAGTCAGCAGCCGTGGTCACGCCGCCGCCGGCTGGCGGCGGCCGGTGACGACCGCCTGCTCGCGGCGGGCCAGCGTGCGGTAGCGGCGGTCGGAAGCGGCCAGGAAGCCGCCGAGGGCCATCAGCGTGCAGCCGCCCCAGATCCAGGTGACGAAGGGCTTGTAGTACACGCGCACGGTCCAGCTGCCGGGCGGGTCGACCGGCTCGCCGAGCGAGACGTAGACGTCGCCGGTGATGCCGGTGCGGATCGACGCCTCGGTCATCGGCATCTGCGACTGCGCGAAGTAGATGCGCTTCTCCGGATGCAGGACGTCGATCTCCTTGCCGTTCTTCATCAGGGTCACCGTGCCGCGCGCGGCGTTGAAGTTCGGCCCCCGGCGCTCGCCGACGCTGTCGAAGCGGAACGTGTAGCCGTGCACGCTGACCGTGTCGCCCGGCGACATCTTCACGTCGCGCTCGATCTCGTAGCCCCTGACCGAGGTGACGCCGACGAT
>JBHJND010000511.1:0-4604 GCA_048497655.1 Caballeronia novacaledonica | reverse complement strand
AAGGAAGGCCAGGCGGTGAAGGTCAAGGTGATCGAGGCCGACGAGAAGGGCCGGGTGCGGCTGTCGATGAAGGCCGCCGCCGCCGACGCCGGCGCCGCGCAGCAGTAGCAGGCTGGCGGAGGCGGGCCGTCGCGGCCCGCGCGAGCAGGCGATGCAGGCGATCGAGATCTCCCGGCCCGGCGGGCCAGAGGTGCTGCGACTGGCGGCGCGGCCGCTGCCGCGCGCCGGTCGCGGCGAGGCGCTGGTGCGCGTGATGGCCGCCGGCGTGAACCGGCCCGACGTCCTGCAGCGCAAGGGCGCCTATGCGCCGCCGCCGGGAGCTTCCGACCTGCCGGGACTCGAGGTGGCCGGCGTGATCGAGGGCGGCGACCTCGAGGGCTCGGGCTTTGCCGTCGGCGACGCGGTGTGCGCGCTGGTGGCGGGCGGCGGCTATGCCGAGCACTGCGTGGTGCCGGTGCCGCAGCTGCTTCCGGTGCCGGCCGGGCTGAGCTTCGCCGAGGCGGCGAGCCTGCCGGAGACCTTCTTCACCGTCTGGAGCAACGTCTACGACCGCGCGCAGCTGGCGCCGGGCGAGGTGCTGCTGGTGCAGGGCGGGTCGAGCGGCATCGGGGTGACCGCGATCCAGCTGGTGCATGCGCTGGGCAACAAGGTGCTGGCCACCGCCGGATCGGACGAGAAGTGTCGCGCCTGCGTCGAGCTCGGCGCGGCACGCGCGATCAACTACCGGACCGAGGACTTCGTCGCGGTGGCGAAGGAATTCACCGGCGATCGCGGTGTCGACGTGATTCTCGACATGGTGGCCGGCGACTACGTGCCGCGCGAGATGCAATGCCTGGCCGACGACGGCCGGCTGGTGATCATCGCGCTGCTCGGCGGCGCGAAGGCGAACGTCGACCTGAGTGCAGTGCTGCGCCGGCGGCTGGTGATCACCGGCTCGACGCTGCGGCCGCGGCCGGTCGAGTTCAAGGGGGCGATCGCCCGCAAGCTGCGCTCGGTTGTGTGGCCGCTGGTCGAGGCCGGCAGGATCCGGCCGGTGCTGTACAGGACCTATCCGCTGGCAGAGGCGGCCGCCGCGCACGCGCTGATGGAATCGAGCCAGCACGTCGGCAAGATCGTGCTCGAGGTCGGCGCGCAGGCACGCGAGAAGCCGTCGGCGCGTGCCATCGTGGCCGCGGGCTGAATCTCAACTCTTCTGAATCGGACCTTGCCGTGCGCCGCAAACTCGTTGCAGCCAACTGGAAGATGAACGGATCGAGCGCCGCCAACGCCCAGTGGGTGGCGGCCTGGCGCAGTGCTTCGCTGCCCTGCGACGTGGTGGTGTGCGCGCCGTTCGTCTACCTGCCGCAGGTGGGCGCCGGGCTCGCCGGTACCGGCGCCGAGCTCGGCGCGCAGAACCTCTCCGAGCAGGCGCCGGGGGCGTATACCGGCGAGGTGGCCGGCGAGATGCTGCTCGACGTCGGTTGCCGCTGGGTGATCGTCGGCCACTCGGAACGGCGCGCACTGTACGGCGAGACGAACGAGCTGGTGGCGAGCAAGGCGGCGCGGGCTATCGGGCTGGGACTGAGGCCGATCGTGTGCGTCGGCGAGACGCTCGCCGAGCGCGACGCCGGCCGCACGCTCGAAGTGGTGGCGGCGCAACTGGCGGCGGTGCTGGCGCGCTGCCCGGCCGAGCAGCTGGCCGCCGGCGCGCTGGCCTACGAGCCGGTGTGGGCGATCGGCACCGGCCGCACGGCGACACCGGCGCAGGCGCAGGAAGTGCACGCGGCGATCCGCGGCCAGCTGGCGGGCGCCGCCGCAGCGGCGGCGCAGCGCACACGGATCCTTTACGGCGGCAGCGTGAAGCCGGGCAACGCGGGCGAGCTGTTCGCGCAGCCCGACATCGATGGCGGACTGATCGGCGGCGCATCGCTGGTGGCGGCGGACTTCGCGGCCATCTGTGCGTCGGCGGCCTGATTGGCGAGGGAAGAAGAGATGGGATTCCTAACGACTCTACTGATCGTTGTGCAGGTCCTGTGCGCGATCGCACTGATCATCATGGTGCTGCTACAGCACGGCAAGGGCGCCGACATGGGCGCGGCGTTCGGCAGCGGCGCCTCGGGCAGCCTGTTCGGCGCCGGCGGCTCGGCCAACTTCCTGTCGCGCTCGACGGCGGGCGTGGCGACGGTGTTCTTCATCGCCACCCTCGGCCTTGCCTACACCGGGCTTTCCGGCCGCATCGGCGAGCGTTCCGGCGGCGGCGTGATGAGCACGATGCCCGCGCCTGCGGCGCCGGCATCCAAGGCGGGCGAGGTGCCGGGCCCGGCCAAGGCAAGCGACGTGCCGGCGCCGGCGGGTGAACCGGCGAAGGACGCCGGCGGCAGCAAGCCGGCGGATATCCCGAAGTAGGTAGCGCCAAGCGCGCGGGCAAGGCAGCGTCGCGCACAGGGAAATGAACGTCTCGCCGCGGCGCCGGGTCGCAGTCGATTCAAGTAAGATCGCGTCGCTCTTGCCCACGTGGTGGAATTGGTAGACACACCATCTTGAGGGGGTGGCGGCGCAAGCTGTGTGAGTTCGAATCTCACCGTGGGCACCACCTGAATCGATGCACCGCGGCTGCGGTGCAGCGGGCGCCGCGGCAGGCCGGCGGCGCTGCCTGAACCGCTTGCCTGGCCCGACCCGACCGCTCCGATGAACCTCGAAACCTACCTCCCGGTGCTGCTGTTCCTGCTGGTGGGGCTGGTCGTCGGCGTGGCGCCGATCGCCGTCGGCGCGCTGCTCGGCCCGCGCCGTCCCGACCCGGAGAAGCTGTCGCCGTACGAATGCGGCTTCGAGGCCTTCGAGGACGCGCGCATGAAGTTCGACGTGCGCTACTACCTGGTGGCGATCCTGTTCATCCTGTTCGATCTCGAAATCGCCTTCCTCTTTCCGTTCGCGGCCACGATGACTGGGCTGGGACAGTGGAGCACCGGTTTCTGGGCGGCGATCGTCTTTCTCGCCATCCTGACCGTCGGCTTCGTCTACGAATGGAAGAAGGGCGCGATCGACTGGGAGTAGCGGCGCGCCGCTGCAAGGGGACGCGAGATGGGCGTTGAAGGCGTTCTGAACGAGGGCTTCGTCACCACCAGCGTCGACAAGCTCATCAACTGGAGCAAAACCGGCTCGCTGTGGCCGATGACCTTCGGCCTGGCCTGCTGCGCGGTGGAGATGATCCACGCCGGCGCGTCGCGCTACGACCTCGACCGCTTCGGCGTGATGTTCCGGCCGAGCCCGCGCCAGTCCGACGTGATGATCGTCGCCGGCACCCTGTGCAACAAGATGGCGCCGGCGCTGCGCAAGGTCTACGACCAGATGGCCGAGCCGCGCTGGGTGATCAGCATGGGCTCGTGCGCCAACGGCGGCGGCTACTACCACTACAGCTACTCGGTGGTGCGCGGCTGCGACCGCATCGTGCCGGTCGACGTCTACGTGCCGGGCTGCCCGCCGACGGCCGAGGCGCTGATCTACGGGATCATCCAGTTGCAGAACAAGATCCGGCGCACCAACACGATCGCCCGCTGAACCGACCCCGATGACTCGACTCGAGACGCTGGTCCGCAACCTCGCCGCCGTGCTCGGCGGCAGGATCGCCGAAACCACGGTGGCGCGCAGCGAGGTGACGATCGTGGTGCCGGCGGCGGAGCACCTCGAGGTCGCGCGCACGCTGCGCGACCACGCCAACCTGCGCTTCGAGCAGCTGATCGACCTCTGCGGCGTCGACTACCTCGAGTACGGCGGCGGCGGCCGGCAGGGCCGGCGCTTCGCGGTGGTGCTGCACCTGCTGTCGGTGACGCACAACTGGCGGCTGCGCGTGCGCACCTTCTGCCCCGACGACGAGCTGCCCGTGGTGGCCTCGGTCACCTCGGTGTGGCCGTCGGCCGGCTGGTTCGAGCGCGAGGCGTTCGACCTGTTCGGCATCGTCTTCGAGGGGCACGAGGACTTGCGCCGGATCCTCACCGACTATGGCTTCGTCGGCCATCCTTTCCGCAAGGACTTCCCGATCTCCGGCCACGTCGAGATGCGCTACGACCCCGAGCAACGGCGCGTGATCTACCAGCCGGTGAGCATCGAGCCGCGCGAGATCGTGCCGCGGGTGATCCGCGAAGAAGGCTACGGGCAGGGGAGATGAAGTTGAACACGCTCAACTTTGTCTCCGGCCGCCGCGCTTCGCGCGGCTTAACTTGCGCTGCGCGCAAGTTAGCCTGCGACGAAATTCAAGGTGTAGTTGGGTAGGTCGTCTCAATGGCGGAAATCAAGAACTACACCTTGAATTTTGCCGTCCACCGCCCGCGTGCCGCGGGCTTAACCTGCGCTGCGCGCAGGTTAGCGGCCGCCGAAATTGAGCGTGTAACGCGCCTTCGCTGCGCGGCGCTACCGGGGTGACCGCCGTGGCCGAGATCAAGAATTACACGCTCAATTTTGGACCGCAGCATCCGGCGGCGCACGGTGTGCTGCGGCTGGTGCTCGAGCTCGACGGCGAGGTGATCGAGCGCGCCGACCCGCACATCGGGCTGCTGCACCGGGCGACCGAGAAGCTCGCCGAGACGCGCACCTACCTGCAGTCGGTGCCGTACATGGACCGGCTCGAC
>JBHJND010000510.1:0-1925 GCA_048497655.1 Caballeronia novacaledonica | reverse complement strand
TCGAGTCGGCCGAGCAGGCGGTCGAGATCGCCCGCGGCATCGGCTACCCGGTGATGATCAAGGCCAGCGCCGGCGGCGGCGGCAAGGGGCTGCGGGTGGCGTTTTCCGACCGCGAGGCCTTCGACGGCTTCACCTCCTGCCGCAACGAGGCGCGCGCCGCCTTCGGTGACGACCGGGTGTTCGTCGAGAAGTACGTCGAGGAGCCGCGCCACATCGAGATCCAGGTGCTCGGCGACGCGCACGGCAACTGCGTCTACCTGTGGGAGCGCGAGTGCTCGATCCAGCGCCGCCACCAGAAGGTGATCGAGGAGGCGCCGAGCCCGTTCATCAGCGAGGCGACGCGCAAGGCGATGGGCGAGCAGGCGGTGCAGCTCGCCCGCGCGGTCAACTACCAGAGCGCCGGCACGGTCGAGTTCGTGGTCGGCAAGGACCAGAGCTTCTACTTCCTCGAGATGAACACCCGGCTGCAGGTCGAGCACCCGGTGACCGAGTGCATCACCGGGCTGGATTTGGTCGAGCTGATGCTGCGCGTGGCGGCCGGCGAGAAGCTGCCGTTCGGCCAGGCCGGCGTGAAGCGCAACGGCTGGGCGATGGAGTGCCGCATCAACGCCGAGGACCCGCTGCGCGGCTTCCTGCCGTCGACCGGCCGGCTGGTGCAGTTCCTGCCGCCGCGGACCGACATCGTCGCCGCAGGCCCGCCGGCCGCCGGCGGCGTTCGCGTCGATACCGGCGTCTACGAGGGCGGCGAGATCGCCGTGTACTACGACTCGATGATCGCCAAGCTGGTCGTGCACGGAGCCGACCGCCTCGATGCGATCGCCCGCATGCGCGAGGCGCTGAACGCCTTCGTCATCCGCGGCGTCAGCACCAACATCGCCTTCCAGGCGGCGCTGCTGAACCACCCGCAGTTCGTCTCCGGCCAGTTCAACACCGGCTTCATCGCCCAGCACTACCCGTCCGGCTTCAGCGGCGCCGAGCACGGCGACGACAACACCGGGATCCTGGTCTGCGCGGCGGCGACCATCCACCGCCGCATGCGCGAGCGCGCCGTGCGCATCAGCGGTCAGCTGCCGGGGCACGAGGTCAGGGTGCCGACGCACTTCGTCGTGCGCCTCGGCGAGGCCGGCCACCCGGTCAGCGTGACGCCGGTGGCCGGCGGCTACGAGCTGACCTGCGACGGCCACTTGCACACGCTGACCACCGACTGGCAGCTGCGCGACACGCACTTCGAGGCGCAGCTCGACGGCCGGCCGGTCGTGCTGCAGGTCGATCGCGTCGGCCTGCGCTACCGCCTGACGCACAACGGGCGGACGGTCGAGGCGCAGGTGCTGCCGCCGCGCGGCGACGAGCTGCTGCGCAAGATGCCGGTGAAGCCGCCGCCCGACCTGTCGGCGTTCCTGCTTTCACCGATGCCCGGGCTGCTGGTCGAGCTGACGGTGAAGGAAGGCGACGAGGTGAAGGCCGGCCAGCGGCTGGCGGTGATCGAGGCGATGAAGATGGAGAACGTGCTGTTCGCCCACGCCGACTCGGTGGTCGAACATGTGCTGGCCAGCAAGGGCGACAGCCTGGCCGTCGACCAGCCGATCCTCAAGTTCGCGGAGGCGTCATGAGCGCCGTACGGCCGTTCCGAAGGCGCTCGCTCCCCCTTGGGGGGAACAGCGCGAAGCGCGAAGGGGGCACGATGAGCGCCGTACGGCCGCTCCGAAGGCGCTCGCTCCCCCTCGGGGGGACAGCGCGAAGCGCGAAGGGGGCACGATGAGCGCCGGTCGCCCGTTCCGCGTGCTGGGCATCCAGCAGATCGCCGTCGGCGGCCCGGACAAGCAGCGGCTGCGCGCACTGTGGGTCGACATCTTCGGCCTGGCGCTCAAGGGCAACTTCGTCTCCGAGCGGGAGAACGTCGACGAGGACATCTGCGCGATCGGCCG
>JBHJND010000509.1:0-6013 GCA_048497655.1 Caballeronia novacaledonica | reverse complement strand
TCGCCGGCTCGCCGCTGTCGTACTGGGCCGGCGTCGAGGGCGAGAACCCGATGCGCTACAGCGGCGGCGTGCTGGGCGGCAGCTGGCTGACAGCGCTGACCAGCGATCTGGGCAACGGCAAGTTCGACGGCGGCCACCTGGTCAGCAACTTCGAGAGCCTGAACCCGGCCAACACCTACTGGAGCAAGAGCTACAACGTCTGGTCGAAGGTCGACACCGAGGCGGAGCGCTTCCTCGAGTTCGAGAGATGGTGGGGCGGCCACGTCAACCTCAACGCCGAGGAGATGCAGTGGATCGTCGACCAGCTGTTCGTCGGCAACCGCCTGGCCACGGCGGAGATCGTCACCTCCGACGGCGAGCGGATCGACCTGCGCAACATCCGCTCGCCGATCCTGTGCTTCTGCTCCAAGGGCGACAACATCACGCCGCCGCAGCAGGCGCTGGGCTGGATCGTCGACCTGTACCAGAAGGACGACGATATCCGCGCCGCCGCCCAGACGATCATCTACGCCATCCACGAGAGCGTCGGCCACCTGGGCATCTTCGTTTCCGGCGGCGTGGCGCGCAAGGAACACGACGAGTTCGCCTCCAACATCGACCTGATCGACGTGCTGCCGCCCGGGCTGTACGAGGCGGTCATGACGCCGAAGTCGGGCGCCGCGGCCGGCGCCGACCTGGTCGCCGGCGACTGGATCGTGCGCTTCGAACCGCGCACGCTGGCGGCGCTGCGCTCGATCGTCCAGCCCAGCGAGGACAACGAGCGCCGCTTCGCCACCGCGCGGCGGGTCTCGGAGATCAACCTCGGGCTGTATCGGACGTTCCTGCAGCCGTTCGTCCGCGCGCTGGCCGGCACGCAGGTCGCCGAGCAGTTGCGCCACCTGCATCCGGCCGAGCTGCCGTTCCTGCTGTTCTCGGACCGCAATCCGCTGATGCAGCAGGTGGCCTCGTGGGCCGAGCAGGTTCGCCAGAGCCGGCAGCCGGTCTCGCCCGACAATCCGCTGCTGGCGATGCAGGCGCGGTTCTCGGACTCGGTCGTCGAGGCGCTGGAGCGCTTCGGCGAGATGAAGGACCGCACGTTCGAGCAGATGTTTCTCGGCATCTACAGCTCGCCGCTGCTGCAGGCGATGCTCGGCATGCGCGCCAGCGACGAGCCGCCGCGGCGCCGTCCCGGCATCGAACCCGAGCGGCTGGCCTTCATCCACAAGCGGATCGCCGAGATCAAGGCGCGCGTCGCCGAGGGCGGCGCGCTCGAAGCGGGCATCCGCGGCGTGCTGTACATCGGCATGGCCGGGCCGGGCGCCGACGAGCGGGCCTTCAACGTCCTGCGGCAGATCCGCGGCACTCACGGCAGTCTTGACCTGGCGCAGTTCAAGCAGATCCTGCGCGAACAGTTCTTCGCCCTGCTGCTCGATCGCGAGGCGGCCCTGGCGGCGATCCCGAAGATGCTGCCGGCCGACGCCGCCGCCCGGGCGAAGATCCTCGAGACGGTCCGCCGCATCGTGTCCGCGGCGGGCGATCTCGGCGAGGAGCGCGCCGGGCGATTGGCTCAGGTCGAGAAGCTGTTCGGCGCCGCATCCGCAGTGGGCGGGAGGTCGAGGCGCGTTGCCGCGCCGGGCCCGGCGCGGCGTGTCCGCAAGGCGTCGAGGGAGCAACGCAGATGACGGTCGAGATCCCGCGCCCGGTTCTCAAGGGCAGCAAGGCGCTGGTGGTCGGCATCGCCAACGAGCACTCGATCGCCTACGGCTGCGCCAAGGCGTTCCGCGAACTCGGCGCCGATCTCGCCATCACCTACCTGAACGAGAAGGCGCGGCCGCATGTCGAGCCGCTCGCCCGCGCGCTGGAGGCGCCGCTGTTCCTGCCGCTCGACGTCAGCACCGAAGGCGAACTGGAGGCGGTTTTCGAGGCGATTGCCGGGCAGTGGGGCCGGCTCGACATCCTCGTGCACTCGATCGCCTTCGCGCCGAAGGAAGACCTGCAGGGCGGCCTGCTCAACTGCTCGGCCGCCGGCTTCGCCAAGGCGATGGACGTGTCGTGCCACTCGTTCGTGCGCATGGCGCGGCTGGCCGCGCCGCTGATGATGCACGGCGGGACGATGTTCGCAATGAGCTACTACGGCGCCAACAAGGTGATCCCCACCTACAGCGTCATGGGGCCGGTGAAGGCGGCGCTGGAATCCTGCTGCCGCTACCTGGCCTACGAACTCGGCGGCCAGGGCATCCGCGTGCACGCGATCTCGCCCGGGCCGCTGAAGACGCGCGCCGCCTCCGGCCTGAAGGACTTCGACCTGCTGCTCGCCGAAGCGGCGCAGCGCGCACCGCTCGGCGAACTGGTCGACATCATGGATGTCGGCTTCACCTGCGCGTATCTTGCAACGCCTTATGCGCGGCGGCTGTCCGGCGAGACGCTGTACGTCGACGGCGGCGTCAACATCATGGCGTGAGGGCGCCGCTGTCAGCGCGTTGCGGTGCGCGCGCCGGCGGGAAGTGAGGCGTACCCTTCCCTGAATCGCATCCACTACTGAAAGGCCAGCACAGTGAGTAGGCTCATCGAAACCGACCAGGTGCCGCCAAGCGACAGAGGCGGGCGCCGATTGCCGACCGCCGCACGGGCGCGCCGTGCCGGCATCGCTGCGGCGGCGCTCGCCCTCGCCGCGCTGGCCTTTGCGCCGAGCGCGCACGCGTCGTTCCTGCCCCCCGAGCTGATGGACAAGGCGGCGTTCGGGCTTGCCTGGTTCGTCATCGTCTTCGTGCCGATCGGCGGCATCGTGCTGTTCTGGATGGTGCACGTGCTGCCGGAGAAGATCGCGCACAAGCGCCATCATCCGCAGACCGATGCCATCAAGACGCTGTGCCTGCTGTCGCTGGTGTTCGGCGGGCTGCTGTGGCCGATCGCTTGGCTGTGGGCCTACGTGAAGCCGGTCGGCTACCGGATGGCGTACGGGACCGAGAAGCACGACGACTACTTCCACCACATGGGACAAAGGGCCCTGGCCGGAGAACTGGACCGGTACGAACTCGATCACTTGCGCGAGGAACTCGACGGCATGGCGGAAAAGGGCTCGCTGACGGCAGAGCTGAAGAAGCTGCGCAGGGACCTGGCGCAGGCGAAGCCGGCCGTGGCGGGATCGGCCGCGGCACAGGCGGCGCCCGCCGCAGCCGGCGCGAAGGCAGGGGGCGTCTGATGGAAGCGCTGTTACTTGCCATCTACGCGTTCTTCGTCTGGCTGATCTTCATCAAGTTCAAGTGGCTGCCGTGGAACACCACCTCGCAGGTCACCGTCGTCATCATCCCGATCGTCGCCCTGACGGCGCTGGTGCTGACGCTGAACGTGGTCGCGCCGTCGTCGGCCGACGTGCGGGTCATCAAGTACGTCGTGCAGGTCATCCCGCAGGTGCGCGGCCGCGTGCTCGAGGTGCCGGTCGAGCCCAACCGGCTGGTCAGGAAGGGCGAGCTGCTGTTCCGCATCGACCCGACGCAGTACCAGATCGAACTGAATGCCGCCAAGGCCAGGCTGGCGGCTGACGAGGCGAAGCTCGTGCAGGCCAGCGCGGGCCTGGTCGACGCCTCGGCCGGTGCGCGCCAGCTGCAGGAGCAGCTGAAGTCCGCCAGCGGCCAGGTCGGCGCGCTGCGGCCGAAGCTGGAGCTGGCGCGGCTGCGGGTGAAGCAGAACCGCGAACTGGTCGCCACCGGCGCCGGCGACCGCTTCTCGCTGGAGCAGGCCGAGTCCAACCTCGCCGAACTCGAAGGACAGCTCGCCACTGCCGTGGCCAACGAGGCGCAGGTCACACAGAAGATCTCGGGGCAGGTCAACGGCGAGCAGGCGTCGGTCGCCGCCGCGCGGGCGCAGGTCGCCACGGCCAAGGCGCAGGTGGACCTGAGCCGGGCCGATGTCGCCAACGCGCAGTGGAACCTCGACCAGACCGCCGTCTACGCGCCGGCCAGCGGCTACGCCGTCAACGTGCAGTTGCGCGCCGGCTCCTTCGTCACCGCCTTCCCGGTGGCGCCGGCGATGAGCTTCGTCGAGGAGGAATACCAGGTCATCGCCTTCTACGCGCAGAACGAGCTGCGGCTGGTCGAGCCCGGCAATCACGCCGAGTTCACGCTCAAGACGTACCCCGGGCGGGTGATCAAGGCCAAGGTCGATTCGATCGTCTGGGCGCAGGGCCAGGGCCAGGTGGTGCAGTCGGGCCAGCTGCCGACTACCGGCGCCATTCCGATCGTGCCGGGCCGCTTCCCGGTCAAGCTGGAGGTCGATGCGCGCGACAAGGATCTGTTCCTAGCCGCCGGCGCGGCGGGCGCCGGTGCGATCTACACCGAACACGCGGCGGCGATCCACATCCTGCGCATGGTGATCCTGCGCATCGGCACGATCACCGACATCCTCGTGCTGAAGCTGCACTGATGCGTACCGGTCTCGCCGTCCTGGCAGCCGCGGTTGCGGCAACGCTCGCCGGCTGCGCGCTGAAAGCACCGCCGCCGCGCGAGGACGTCGCCGCGCAGGCGCTGCCCAATTTCCGCGTGCAGGAAAGCTGGGCAGCGACGGCCGCCTCCCCAGGCGCGGTGACCGACCGCTGGCTGGCCTCGTTCAACGACCCGCAGCTCGACGCGCTGGTGGCGGAGGCGCTGGCGTACAACCCGGACCTGCGCATCGCCGCGGCGCGTGTCGAGCAGGCGGCGGCATACGTCAGGCTATCGGGCGGGACGCTGTATCCGCAGGTGAACCTGCGCGCGAGCGGATCCGCCGGCGCCGATTCGAACGGCGTTCAGGGGGTGGGCCTGTTCGTCAACTGGGAGCTCGACCTGTGGGGCCGCATCCGCGCCGGCCAGCAGGCGTCGCAGGACCAGTACGTGTCGGCCGAACTCGACGCCGAATACGCGCGGCAGTCGATCGCCGCGCTGGTGGCCAAGAGCTGGTTCCTCGCCACCGAGGCACGGCTGCAGAAGGCGATCGCCCAGGACATGGTCGCGGCTGCCGAACGCCAGCTCGGCCTGGCGCAGGATCGCCTGCGCGTCGGCCTCGGCAACGAGTACGACGTGACTCTGGCGCGGGCGAATCTCGCCGCCTATCGGGACGGCGTGCAGAGCCTCGACCTCGCCTATCAGCAGGCGCTGCGTGCCCTCGAGGCGCTCGCCGGGCGCTATCCCGCCGCGGCGGTCAAGGTGCCGGCGCAGCTGGCGCCGATGCCGCCGGCGGTGCCGGTGGGCATGCCGTCCGAACTGCTCGAGCGGCGGCCGGACGTGGTGGCGGCCGAGCGGCGCGTGGCCGCGGCGTTCTACCGGGTCGAGGAAGCCAAGGCGGCGAAGCTGCCGCGCATCTCGCTGACCGCGGGGGTGAACTCGATCTCGAGCGAAGTGTTCGTGCTCAAGGAGCGCGACAACCCGGTGTGGAGCGTCGGCGCCGGGCTGGTGCAGCCTCTTTTCCTCGGCGGGCAGTTGCAGGCGCAGCAGGACATTCGCACCGCCGAGCAGATGCAGGCGGTCGCCGAGTACGGCCGCGTCGGCGCGCGCGCCTTCGGCGAAGTCGAGAACGCGCTGTCGGCGGAGTTCAACCTCGATGCGCGCGAAGCGATCCTGAAGCAGGCGGTCGCCGACAATGCCCGCGCGCTGGAGCTGGCCGAGATCCGCTACAGGGTGGGCTCCGGCGACCTGCGCGCGGTGCAGCAGCAGCAGCTCGCGCTCGCCGCCGCCCGCACCGCGCTGCTGCGCGTGCAGGGCGAGCGGCTGGTGCAGCGGGTCAACCTGCACCTGGCGCTCGGCGGCGGCTTCGAGGCGCCGCCAACCGCCCCGGTGGCGGCGAAGTGACCTGTCGACCGAAGAACCGAGCGTTCCGGGCGCGCGCCATTGCGCCGGCTGGCGGAGCGATCGGCCGAACCGTTCAATGGAGACGATGATGGGCAACAAGAAGGACGAAAAGAAAGCCGCCGCGGCCAAGAGCGCGGTGGCGAAGGCGATGGTCGCGGCCAAGCCGAAGCAGGGCGTGGCCGGCGTCGCCAAAGCCAAGGCTGCGGGCGGCG
>JBHJND010000508.1:0-2674 GCA_048497655.1 Caballeronia novacaledonica | reverse complement strand
TACATGCCGCCGGCGTCCTCGACGATCTTCATCACGCGCAGGATCTCGTCCTCCATCCGGTCGGTCAGGCGCTCGAGGTAGAAGCTGCCGCCGAGCGGGTCGATCACGTCGGTCAGGTGCGCCTCCTCGCGCAGGATGTTCTGCGTGTTGACGGCGATCCGCGCGCCGAACTCGGTCGGCGTCGACAGCGCCTCGTCGAAGGCATCGGTGTGCAGCGACTGCAGGCCGCCGAAGATGCCCGCCATCGCCTGCACGGCGACGCGGGCGATGTTGTTCAGCGGCTGCTGACGGGTGAGGTCGACGCCCGAGGTCTGGCCGTGGAACTTGAAGCGCCACGAGCGCGGGTCCTTCGCGCCGAGGCGCTCGCGCGTGATCCGCGCCCAGATGCGCCGGCCGGCGCGGAACTTGGCGATCTCCTCGAAGAACGAGATCGAGATGTCGAAGAAGAAGGTGAAGCGCGGCAGGAAGGCGTCCGGGTCCATGCCGCGGTCGATGCAGTCCTGCGCGTTCTGCACTGCCGCCGACAGCGTGAAGGCCATCGACTCGGCCGGCGTCGCACCCGCCTGCTGGGTGTGCTGGCCGACCACCGACATCGGGTTCCACTTCGGCACGTGGCGGTTGCAGAAGTCGATGTGGTCGCCGAGGATCCGCCGCGCGCCGGGCAGGGCGATGCGGAAGAACATGTGGTTGGCGACGTAGTGGCTCAGGTAGTCGCTCTGGTTCGAGGTGCCGGTGATCGACGACCAGGGCGTGCCGCGGCGCCTGGCCACGGCCAGCATGAAGGCGAGCAGGGTGAACGGCGACGGGTCGTTCATCGCGCAGGAGGTCTGCGCGAGATCCACCCCGGCCAGCGCGCGGTCCATGTGCTCGGCCGTGTTGACCACCGTGCCGCAGGTCCCGAGCAGCTCGAGGTGCGACTCGTCCATGTCGATGCCGCGGTAGACCGAGTTGCACGGGATCAGCGACACCGCGTTGCCGCCCTGCGCCAGGATGCCGAGCAGGCGTTCGTTGTAGTCGGCGGGCGTGCCCAGGCCGATCAGCTGCCGCTGGGTCCAGGTGCGGCCGCGGTGCATCGTCGCGTAGATGCCGCGCGTGTACGGCGGCTGGCCGGGATAGCCGAGGTCGGCCTCGTGGGCAGCGGCGTCCCAGTCGCGCGGCGTGTACAGCGGCGCGATGTCGATGCCCGAGCGGTTGGTCGCCTGCCGGTCGGTGCCGATCTGCCCGGCGTACTCGCGGCGCCAGCGCGCATCGGCCTCGCTCGCGGCGAGCAGGCTGTCGTCGATGGGCTTGTTCATTCCATCTCCTCAGGCAGTCAGGCGGCGGGCGCGGATGCCCGGCGTGATCCCGTTGATGAAGGCGGCGATCTCGGCGATCGTCGTTCCCGGGTGGAACACGCGCGCCACGCCGGCCTGCAGCAGCATCTGCTCGTCCTCGTCGGGCACGATGCCGCCGACGATCACCGCCGCGTCGGCCAGGCCCGCCTCGCGCAGCGCCTGCATCAGCTTCGGCACGATCAGGTGGTCGGTGGCCAGCGACGAGATGCCGATCACGTCGACGTCCTCCTCGGTGGCCAGCTTCACGACGGTGGCGATCTCCTGCCACGGCGGCGTGTAGATGACCTCCATGCCGGCGTCGCGCAGGCCGGCGGCGACGATGCGGCTGCCGCGGTCGTGGCCGTCGAAGCCGATCTTGGTGATCAGCACCTTCGGTCGGATGTCCATCAGGCCTCCTTCGGTTCGAGGGGTTGCCGCAGCAGCGCCACCAGGCGCCGCGCGATGGTCTTCGGCGAGTCGCGGCCCGGCTGGTACCAGGTCTGCGACCAGTTCAGCGCGCCCAGCAGCATCAGCCGCAGCGTGCGGCGGTCGGTGCCGCGCGGCAGCCTGAGGCTCGCCACCAGCCGGGTGAACAGCGCCTCGTACTCGTCGCGCAGGGCGGTCAGCCGCGGCTGGGCCGCCGGCGCGTCGCCCGGCCGCACGCGGATCACCACCTGCACATAGTCGTCGTCCTCGAGGATCGCCTCCAGGTGGGCGACGCAGGCCGCCTCCAGCCGCGCCCAGGGGTCGGCCAGCGGCCCGATCGCCGCGCTCACCCGCGCCGAGATGCGGCGCACGCCCTCGGCGTAGACCTCGGCCAGCAGCTCTTCCTTGGTGGCGAAGTGGTAGTACAGCGACCCCGGCAGCATGTCGACGGCGCGCACGATGTCGCGCACCGAGGTGCCCTGGAAGCCCTGGGCGCGGAACAGCCGCGCCGCCGCGTCGAGGATCTGCGGCAGGCGGTTGTCGGCGCGGGGCGCGCGCAGGGCGGGCATCGGGGCAGGCATTTACCAAACGAGTGTTTGTTTTTAACACGGACCGCGCCGCCCCTTCAAGTCCGCCGCAGCAGCGGCGCGCGCCGGGGCGTGCCGGCCGATCTTCGGTAACCTTTCCGCGGGGAACTGCAAGTTGGACCGATGGACGGGATCTGGCTCGGCCTGAGGCTGCTGCTGCTGCTCGGCGTGGCGAACAGCGCGCCGATCGCCGCCCGGCGGCTGCTCGCCGATCGATGGGCGGCGCCGCTCGACGGCGGACTGAATTTCGTCGACGGGCGGCCGCTGCTCGGGCCGGGCAAGACGATCCGCGGCGTGGCGGCGGCCGTCGTGGCGACGGCGCTGGCGTCGTGGGCGCTCGGCATGTCG
>JBHJND010000507.1:0-4731 GCA_048497655.1 Caballeronia novacaledonica | reverse complement strand
CGCGCAGCCGCCCCAGCCGTGCGAGAACAGCACCAGCGGCACGCGCGGGCACGCCGCGGGCGGTGCATCGCGCGCCACGCGAGCGGCGAAGGCGCTGTTCGGCGACGAACGCGCCGGCGGCTGCTCGGCCGCTTCGGTCGGGTACCACACCGCCACCTTGCGGCCGTTGTCCAGCGGCAGCACGCGGTAGCCGGCCGAGAAGCGGCCGCTGCAGTCGGCGGCCAGCGCCGGCAGGAGCACGCCTGAGGCGACGACGGCGACCAGCAGCGCAAGCAGCGAGTGGAGCATAGCCATGCAGGGTAGCAACCGATGCCCCGCACTGCCGATGGCCGCCCCGCTCTGCCGGGGGAGCCGGCGTCTAGACGGTTCCTTCTGTAGCGCAGGACTTCTGACAACAGACAGAGTGGCCGACGGGTCGGCGCGGAAGATGGTCAATGACCGGTGCGGGGCCGCATCGGTGGTGGTTGCCTTGCAAAGGAGTCAATATGGTTACGCGTCGGACTACGTTGAAAGGTCGCGCGGGACGCAGGCCGTCCACGGTGGCCAGCGGTAGCGCCAGTCTCAAAGGCGCGCATGGCAGGCGCGTGCGGATGCCCGAGACGTATCACATGTCGGCCGCCGAGATCGGGGCCAGGCTCGATGAGGCCGAGAGCAGGCTGTACCGGACCGGGCGCCGCCTTGCGAAGGTCGGCCACAACTCGATGCGCGAGGTGTTCGTCGCCGCCGAGGTGATCCGCCGTTCGCTGAAGGAGGCGTTTGTCGCCGTGAAACGCGCGGCGCGGAACATCGGCAAAGAGGTGTCCGCTGCGGCGGAGGCGACCTGGGCGAGCACGAAGACCCTGTAGAGGGCTCGGTCGGGAGGGCCGGCGGGAGGTTTGGCTGCGTCGCTGGTCGCGCCGGTCGCATGGCTCGAAGGCCTGCTGCACTTCGGGCGCGTGGTTTCTGCATGCCGCCCACAGCTTGAGGTCGTAGCCGATCTTCAGCACTCCGCAGGCAATGAGCAGCGTGGCCCGGCCCCGTCGGCCGGTCGCCGGCTACGGCAGGGTGGCGAGGCGGCCGGCGATGAAGCGGGCGAGGTCGTCGGCCGGCAGCGGCCGGGCGAAGTAGTAGCCCTGCAGTTCGTCGCACTGGCGCGAGAACAGCAGCGACATCTGCTCCTCGCTCTCGACGCCCTCGGCGATGACCTTGAGGTTCATTGCCTTGGCCATCGCCAGCACGGCCGAGGAGATGGCGAGGTCTTCCGCGTTGCCGGGCAGGCCGCGGACGAACGACTGGTCGAGTTTCAGCCGGTCGATCGGGAACTGCTTCAGGTAGTTCAGGCTCGAGTAGCCGGTGCCGAAGTCGTCGATCGACATCTTCACGCCCATGCCCTTGAGCCGCCTCACGGTGGCGATCGCCGCCTCGGCGCCGTGCATGATCACGCTCTCGGTGATCTCCAGTTCGAGGAACTCGGCTGCCAGCCCGGTGTCACGCAGCGCCGCCGCCACCTGCTGCGGGAAGTCCGGCTGGCGGAACTGCAGCGCCGAGACGTTGACGCCGACCGGCACCGCGAGCAGCCCCGCATCCTGCCAGGCGCGGTTCTGCCGGCAGGCCTCGCGCAGCACCCACTCGCCGATCGGCGCGATCAGGCCTCGCTCCTCGGCGATCGGAATGAACTGCCCGGGCAGCACCAGGCCCATGTCCGGGTGCTGCCAGCGCAGCAGCGCCTCGAGGCCGACCACCTCGCCTGCGCTGTCGACCTGCGGCTGGTAGTGCAGCACGAACTCCTGCTGCTCGACCGCCCGCCGCAGGCTGGTCTCCAGCGACAGCACGCTCAGGGCGCGCGCGTTCATGTCGCGGGTGAAGAACTGGAAGTTGTTGCGGCCCATCTCCTTGGCGTGGAACAGGGCCGCGTCGGCGTTCTTGATCAGCGTGACGCCGTCCTCGCCGTCTTCCGGGTAGACGCTGATGCCGATGCTGGTGTTGATGCGCAGCTCGCGCCCGTCGATGAGGTACGGCTTGCTCGACACCGCCCTGCACACGGCGGCGGCCAGCCGGGCGGCGTCGTCGATGCCGCCGACCTCGGGCGCCAGCAGGATGAACTCGTCGCCGCCGAGTCGGGCGACGGTGTCGGTCTCGCGCAGGCAGGCGCCAAGCCGCACAGACACCGCCTTGAGCAGCCGGTCGCCGACCACGTGGCCGAGCGAGTCGTTGACGTACTTGAAGTGGTCGAGGTCGACGATCAACACGGCGAAGATCCGGCCGCTGCGCCTGGCGTGGCGGATCGCGTCGTCTAGCCGCTCGGCGTACTTGGCGCGGTTCGGCAGGCCGGTCAGCGCGTCGTGGAAGGCCTGGTGGCGCAGCCGCGCCTCGCTGGCCAGCCGCTGCTCGTCGCTGTGCTCGGCGACGATGCGGTCGGCCCGATGGGCGAGCAGGAACAGGAACAGGTACAGCAGCAGCAGGCTGCCGGCGACGGCGGCGACGATCTGCCACTGCGTGCGCTCGAGCCGGGCCACCAGCTCGCTGACGTCGGAGTAGACCTCGAACACCCCTTCGACCGGGCCGTCGCCCTGGCGGATCGGGATGTAGGAGAAGACGAGGTTGCGATCGACGATGACGTCCTCGAATGCGTCGAAGCGGTCCCTGAAGGCGATGTCGCTCGCCGCCGTGCCCGAGCGGGCACTCAGGAAGCCGGCGTTGGCGCCCTTGTCCTCGCCGACCTGCCGCGGGTCGCTGGAGAACACCGTCAGGCCGCCGAGGTCGTAGATCTTCACCTTGACGACCTTCAGGCCCTTCATCTGGCGCAGCAGTTCTCGGCGCAGGTTCTGCTGCTCCGGATGGGCGCGCAGCTGCTCGCGGTCGAGCGCTCCGGCGTTGCCGAGGAACTGCGAGATCTGCTGCCAGTGCGCGTTGGCGAACGCCTGCGCCAGGGCGACGTTGTTCTGCGTCTCGTGCGCCATCAGGGCCCCGAAGGCCAGGTGGCGGTTGAACAGCAGCAGCCCGACGATGACGATCGCGACGGCGACCAGGCTGGCCAGCGACAGGTAGCGGCGCAGGCTGAACGGCGAGCGCTCGCGCGCAACCCGCGTCGGCGCGCCGTCGTCTTCCCGGCGCGGCGATGCCGGCGCCTCGGTCTGCGGCGGCGCAGGCAGGCCCGGCGGCGGCGTGGCGCCGGCCTCGTCGCGCCCCGACGCCGCGGCCCGGTTGCCGCGGATCCACCGATAGGGATCGCTCGCGCGCAGATGCCTGTCGAACATCGTCAATGCCGCCCCTCGCCGGCCGGCGGCGGCGACCACCACAGGAGTGCACGCCTGGTGGATGGATTCCAGCTTGTCGACACGATCCGCGGCCCGCAATCGAGAACGCCTCGCTGCGAATGTACGTAGAAGCGGGCACTTCGATCACCGGCGAAAGGATGAATCCATTCGATGCACTCGCGCCGTCGCCGCAGCGTCATGCGAGAGCGAAGCGCCTGCACCGGTGCTCGCCGCCAGAGGGAAGAGTCCGCTGCCGCCGGCTTCGGCGAGCGCTCCGGCAGGCGTCGATCGCGCGTGCGTCGGGAGACGCCAATGCCGACCGGCGGCAACAGCCGCACGCCCGCCGGCAGATGCCCGGCGAGCGCTGCGTTGCCGGGCCGCCTACGGCGCGCCTAGCCGCAGGCCGACCGGCTCGGCCGTCAGGTAGCCGACCGCGGCGCCGAAGCGGTCGCGGTAGTTGGCCCGCACCAGCGGCTCGAGCGTCGGGCGCACCTTGTCGTGCAGGCCGCGCGTCCAGTCGCCCGGGTGCTGGAAGTTGCTGGCGATGTAGGTCCAGCCGTTGATCTCGTCGACCGCGTGCAGGCCGGTGGACTCGGCGCCGGCCGGGCAGGACAGGATGCGCACCAGTTCCTTGGTGTCGACGTTGTAGGCCCACAGGAAGTTGTTGACGTGGGTGTCGCTGTCCTCGCCGATGAATAGCGTGCGCAGCGCCTCGGAGAACGACAGGTTGTCGGGGTTGGCGACGCGCTCCGGGTCGGCGTAGTTGCCGAGGGCGTCCTGCCGTCGGCGCTTGCCGCCGCCGAAGTCCTCGGCGACCAGTTCCGGCACCGCCGCCATGTCGATCGGCACCCAGTCGCCGGCAATGGCTCGGCCGTCGCTGTCGCGCTGCCCGCCGCGCAGGGCCAGCGCGTACACCGCGCCCGAGTACGGCCCCTCGACGCGGATGCCGCCGGAGCCGTCGGTCATCGGCCGCTCGATGCGCGAGATGGCGACGTAGGCGACCCGGTCCTTCGCATTGACCGCCGCGCCTTCCATCTTGGTGAAGCCGAGGCTGCCGCCGCGCAGCGCGGCGTAGCGGTGCGTCTCCAGGAACGCCGCCGCCTTGTCCATGCCCGGCTTCAGCCGCACCCATTGGGTCCTGCCCTCGAACGGGATGCGCGTGAAGCCCGGCACCAGGGGCTCGCGCGTGGCCACGTCCATGATGTCGGCGGCCTTGATGCCGCGGTCGATCAGCGCCTCGATCTCGGCACTGCTCGCCGCGCCCAGGCGGATCCACGACAGGCGGGCTGCGCCGGGCCCCTTGCCCGAGGTCTGCTCCCATTTTGCCACGTACAGCGTGCCGGCGGAAAGGTTGCGCGGCGCATCGGCGACGAACATGAACAGCCCGCCGTTGTCCCAGTCGTCGCCCATCAGCACTGTCCGCTGGTCGGGCATCACCCGCACCACCTCGTGCGAGATGCGGCCCATGCAGTAGTGCTTGCGCACGGTGCCGCTG
>JBHJND010000506.1:0-6329 GCA_048497655.1 Caballeronia novacaledonica | reverse complement strand
GGCTGCGCCCCGTCGGGCAGGTAGGGCAGGGCGGAGGCGGCCAGCAGCGGCCAGTTGCCGGCCGGCAGGGGCCGGTCCGCTCCGGCGTCCTGCCACGGCGCGCAGGTCGAGCCCTTGGGGCCGGCGTGGCCGAGCTGGATGCCGATCGCGGCAGTGCTCTCGCGGTGGACGAACTCGACGATCCGCCGCCAGGCGGCGGCCTGCTCGTCGTTCCACAGGCCGGGGCAGCCGGGCGTGATGCGCGCCTGCGGCGAGGGGCAGGTCATCTCGGCGACCACCATGCCGGCGCCGCCGAGCGCCCGCGCGCCGAGGTGCACCAGGTGGAACTCGCCCGGCAGGCCGTCGACGCAGGAGTACTGCGCCATCGGCGAGACGACGACGCGGTTCTTCAGCGTCAGGCCGCGCACCGCGTACGGGGTGAACATCGGCGGCACCGGCTGCGGCGACGGCGCAGCGCCGCGGCCGGCCGCACGGGCGTTGCGACCGGCGAACCAGCGCTCGTAGCCCTCCAGCCAGGCCCGGTCGCGCAGGCGCAGGTTCTCGTGGCTGATGCGCTGGCTGCGGGTGAGCATCGAGTACATGAACTGCTCGGGCTCGAGCTGATCGCAGTAGCGGCTGCCGCAGACCTCGAACCACTCCATCGCGTTCCACGCCGCGTTCTGCAGCCGCAGCACGTCGACCGCGCGCACCTCCTGGTAGCGGGCCAGCACCTCGGCGACGCGCTCGCGCCTGCTGCCGAGCCGCTGGAACTGCGCCGTCAGCTCGATCGCGTCCTCGAGCGCCAGCTTGGTGCCCGAGCCGATGGCGAAGTGCGCCGTGTGCACCGCGTCGCCCATCAGCACCACGTGGCTGGCGCCGTTGAAGTGCGACCACTGCTCGCAGCGCACGCGCTGGAAGTTGAGCCAGGCCGAGCCGCGCAGGTGGCGGGCGTTGGTCATCAGCCGCGCGCCCTGCAGGTTGGCGGCGAACAGCTTCTCGCAGAAGGCGATCGACTGCGCCTGGTCCGCCGTGTCCAGCCCGTGCGCCCGCCAGACGTCCTCGGGGCACTCGACGATGAAGGTCGAGGTGTCGCCGTCGAACCTGTAGACGTGCGCCTGGAACCAGCCGTGCTCGGTCTTCTCGAACAGGAAGGTGAAGGCGTCGTACGGCTTGTGCGTGCCCAGCCAGATGTAGCGGTTGGGGCGGGTGACGACGTCGGGCCGGAACACCTCCGCGTAGCGGCCGCGGATCCTCGAGTTGATGCCGTCGCTGGTGACGACCAGGTCGGCGTCGGGAAAGTCGAGGTCGGAATCGGCCTCGCGCTCGAAGGCGAGCTTCACGCCGAGCGCCTCGCAGCGCGCCTGCAGGATGTTGAGCAGCTTCTTGCGGCCGATGCCGACGAAGCCGTGGCCGCCGGAGCGGATCACCCGGCCCTTGAAGTGCAGCTCGATGTCGTCCCAGTGGCTGAACGCCTGCTCGATCTGCCCGGCCGTCTCGGCGTCCCACCGCCGCATGTTCTGCATCGTGGCGTCGGAGAACACCACGCCCCAGCCGAAGGTGTCGTAGGGGCGGTTGCGCTCGACGACGGTGATCTCGTGCGCCGGGTCGAGCTTCTTCATCAGCAGCCCGAAGTACAGCCCCGCCGGTCCGCCGCCGATGCAAACGATCTTCATGGGGTCTCCGCCGCCGCGCGCGCCGCGGCTGCCGGCGGACTCTAGGATCGATTAGTTTAGCTGTCAAGGAAAGCGCCCGCTGCCGGCGCGCTGCGCCGCCACGACGGTGCGGCCGCGCCGCGGCCCGGGCGGCGGCGCGGCCGGCGGGCGGACCATCGCTTAAGCTTCACGCCGTCAGAGCGCCGATGAACCCCCAGCCGAAGCCCTTCACCCGCGCCCAGTTGACCGCCGCGCCAAGCCAGATCCTGCGCGAGGGCCGCTGGGCCAACGCGCGGGTGACCCGGGCGACCGTCGCCGGCGTCGACTGGACGGTGAAGGACTTCGGCTCGCGCTCCTGGTGGGTGCGCAACCTGTTCGGCCGCTGGCTGCTGCGCCGCGAGCTGCGGGCGCTGCGCCGGCTGGCCGGGGTCGAGGGCGTGCCGGCGCAGCCATTCCGCGTCGACGCGCACGCGATCGCCGCACGCTTCGTGCCCGGCGTGACGCTCGACCGGGCGCCGCGCGAGCAGATGAACGAGGCGTTCTTCCTGGCGCTGGAGTCGCTGTTCGGGCAGGTCCATGCGCGCGGCCTGGTGCACCTGGATTCGCGCGGCTCGAGCAACCTGCTGGTCACCCCGCAGGGCCGGCCGGCGGTGATCGACTTCCAGGCGGCGCTGCGCACGACGCTGCTGCCGCCGCCGCTGCGCCGCGCGCTGGAGGCGGTCGACCTCGGCGGCGTGTACAAGAACTGGCTGCGGCTCGCTCCGGAATCGCTCGACGCCGGGCGGCGCGCCTTCTACGAACGCAGCACGCGGCTGCGCAGGCTGTGGATCGGCCGCGGATACTTCGGCGTGCGCAAGGAACGCCAGCGAGGAAAGAAACGATGATGCAGGCCCTGAAATCGCTGTTCGCCCAGCCGCAGCTGCGGCGCTTCGTGGTGGCGCTGCGGGTGCCGCTGACCATCGCCGCCATCGTGCTGCTGGCGCCCTTCCTCAGGCGCGAGTGGCTGCCGGCGGGTTTCCTGATGTCGATGTTCGGCGAGCTGATCCAGCTGTGGTGCTTCGCCTCGCTGGACAAGAACTCCGACCTCGTCGCGCGCGGGCCGTACGCGATCGTGCGCAACCCGATGTACCTCGGCCGCTTCTTCATCATCGGCGGCTTCCTGCTGCTGCTCGGCCAGCCGTGGGTCCTGCTGCCGTACGCGATCGGCTACTGGCTGTACATGGATTCGCGGGTCGGCCGCGAGGAGGCGCGGCTGCGGCAGATCTTCGGCGAGTCCTACCGGCGCTACTGCGCGCAGGTGCGGCGCTTCGTTCCCGGCCTGCCGCAGCCGGGCCAGCCGGTGGCGACCTGGAGCTGGAAGCTGTTCCGCCAGAACCACGGGCCGCTGAACCTGGCGCTGACGCTGGTGGTGTGGGCGGCCGCGGCCGTCTGGCTGCACATGCGGCCGCTGTAGCGGCCGCGGTCTCAGGCCGTCGCGCCAATCGGCGCGCTGCGGCGGAAGCGTCCGCGCAGCAGCGCCGCCTGCAGGCGCCGCGCGGTGGCGTCGACGAAGCCGAGGTTCGAGTCGCACAGGACCAGCTGCTCGAGGTGCGGCGCGAACAGCGACGGCCGGTCGTCGAGCGCGAACCAAGGCGTGTCCTGGTGTCCCTGCGCGCGCAGCCAGGTGGCGCACTCGGCGTGCCGCCGGTAAGGCCGCAACGCGGCCGGCGTGTCGGGCGCCGTGGCCAGCGGCGTGGCGCCGACCACCCGCGCCTGCAGCGCCGGCGGCAGCGGCTGCGTCATCTGGGCCAGCGTGCTCTTGCTGCGCCAAGACGTCGACAGCACGATGCGCACTTCGGGAAACGGCTCGAGCGCCTGCGCCAGCTCGGGCGCGCGCGCGAACAGCCGCCGCTCGTCGAAGCAGGGGTCCTCGTGCAGCACGCCGTCGAAGTCGAGGAACAGGATCATCGTGCGGCAGTCGGCAGGGTCGGATGCGTGGCGGGGGCGTGTGCGCCGGCAGTGGCGCCAGCCCAATGTAGCGGCGGCGCCGGCCGGCGCACAGCATTCGGGCGTCTGAGCCGTTCGGCCTAGCCGGCGGCGCGTGCGATCATCGAGGCACAGCCGACGCGCCGACCGGCAGGGCCGGCCGGCGGCACCCACCCTGCGCAGGAGAACACGCCATGAACAAGGAGATCATCTCGACCTCTGGGGCGCCGGCGGCGATCGGCCCCTACTCGCAGGCAGTCAGGACTGGGCTGGTGGTGTTCGCCTCGGGGCAGATCGGGCTGGACCCGGCGACCGGCGAACTGGTCAGTGCCGAGTTCGAGCCGCAGGTCAGGCGGGCCTTCCGCAACCTGGAGGCGGTGGCGCACGCCTCCGGCGGCACGCTGGCGAACGCGGTGAAGTTCACGCTGTTCCTGACCGACCTGGCGCAGTTCGCCACCGTGAACCGGATCATGGGCGAGGTGGTGCCGCAGCCGTACCCGGCGCGCTCGACCGTCGGCGTGGCCAGCCTGCCGAAGGGCGCGCAGTTCGAGGTCGAGGCGATCTTCGTGCTGTGAGCCGCGCGCGGCCGCGTGCCGAGGGCGCCGACCGCAGCTCGCCGGGCGGACGGCTCGAGCGGCTCGGCCTGAAGCGCGACTGGGACTTCCTGCTGCACCTGCCGCTGCGCTACATCGACGAGACCCAGGTCACGCCGATCGCGCAACTGGTTGCGGGCGCCGAGCAGCAGGCCGAGGGCGAGGTGGTGGCCTGCGAGGTGGCCGTCCGCGGCCGCCGCCAGCTGCTGGCGCGGCTGGCCGACGCCAGCGGCGAGCTGCTGCTGCGCTTCTTCCACTTCTATCCGTCGACCCGCCAGCAACTGGCGGCGGGCCGGCGCGTGCGCGTCTACGGCCCGGTGCGCGGCGGCCTGATGGGGCTCGAGATCGTCCACCCGCGGGTGCACGCGGTGCGTCCCGACGAGCAGCTGCCGCAGCGGCTGACGCCGGTGTATCCGACCACCGAGGGCGTCGGCCAGGGATGGCTGCGCTCGCGCATCGCCCGCGCGCTGCGCGACGTCGAGATCACCGAGACCGTGCCGGCCGAGCTGCTCGCCGGCAGCGGCCTGCCGCCGCTCGGCGAGGCGATCGTCGGACTGCACCAGCCGCCGCAAGGCGTCGACGCGCAGGCGCTGGCGCAGCAGCAGGGTCCGTGGTGGGAGCGGATCCGGTTCGACGAACTGCTGGCCCAGCAGATCTCGCTGCGCACGGCGCGGGCGCGCCGCGCCGAGCGCTCGGCGGTGCCGCTGGCCGCCGGCGGCTCGCTGGTGGCGAGGCTGCTGTCGGCGATGCCGTTTCGGCTCACCGGCGGCCAGCAGCGGGTGTGGCACGAGATCGAGGCGGATCTCTCGCGCGCCGTGCCGATGCAGCGGCTGATCCAGGGCGACGTCGGCAGCGGCAAGACCGTGGTGGCGGCGCTCGCCGCGGCGCAGGCGATCGACGCCGGCTGCCAGGCGGCGCTGATGGCGCCGACCGAGATCCTTGCCGAGCAGCACTTCGGCCGCATCGCGCAGTGGCTGGCGCCGCTCGGTGTGCGGGTGGCGTGGCTGGCGGGCAAGCTCAAGACGGGCGAGAAGCGCGCGGCGCAGCAGGCGGCGGCCGCGGGCGAGGCGGATCTGGTGATCGGCACCCACGCGCTGATCCAGGAGGCGGTGCAGTTCGCCAACCTGGGACTGGCGATCGTCGACGAGCAGCACCGCTTCGGCGTCGCGCAGCGGCTGCAGTTGCGCTCGCGCAGGGGCGATGCCGGGCGCACGCCGCACCTGCTGATGCTCTCCGCCACGCCGATCCCGCGCACGCTGGCGATGAGCTACTACGCGGACCTCGACGTCTCGGTGATCGACGAGCTGCCGCCGGGCCGGCAGCCGGTGGTCACCAAGCTGGCGTCGGCCGGCCGCCGCGACGAGGTGCTCGACCGCGTACGCGCCGAGGCGGCGCGCGGCGCGCAGGTCTACTGGGTCTGCCCGCTGGTCGACGAGGGAGAGGACGAGTCCACCGCCGAGCTGACCGCCGCCACGCGCATGTACGAGCAGACCCGCGCGCTGCTGCCCGAGCTGCGCTTCGGGCTGCTGCACGGCCAGCTGCCGGCGGCGGAGAAGAGCGCGGTGATGCGCGCGTTCGCCGCCGGCGAGATCGACGTGCTGGTGGCCACCACGGTGATCGAGGTCGGCGTCGACGTGCCGAAGGCGTCGCTGATGGTGATCGAGCACGCGCAGCGCTTCGGGCTGGCCCAGCTGCACCAGCTGCGCGGCCGCATCGGCCGCGGCACCGAGAGAAGCTTCTGCGTGCTGCTGTACGACGAGCCGCTGTCGGAGGCGGCGCGCGAGCGGCTGAAGATCCTCTACGAGTCGGCCGACGGCTTCGAGATCGCGCGCCGCGACCTGCAGCTGCGCGGGCCGGGCGAGTTCCTCGGCGCGCGGCAGTCCGGCGTGCCGCTGCTGCGCTTCGCCGACCTCGAGCGCGACTCGGCCCTGCTCGAGCGCGCCCGCGAGGTGGCGCTGCAGATGCTGGCGCGGCATCCCGGGCAGGCGGCGGCGCACGTGCAGCGCTGGCTTGGCGCGCGCGCCGAGTACCTGGTCGCCTGAGGCCGGGCGGCCGGCGCCGGGCGCGCCCGGCGCGCCATGGCGGCGGCGCGGCCTATGATCGGTGGGTCCTGCCGCAGCCCGCCCTGTCGATGACCCTG
>JBHJND010000505.1:0-3467 GCA_048497655.1 Caballeronia novacaledonica | reverse complement strand
AGCAGGCTCGCCACCTTGTCGCCGCGGCGGATGCCCAGCCCGGCGAGCGCGTGCGCGGTACGGTTCACCCGCTCGGCGAACTGCGCGTAGGTGTGCGTCGTCCCGTCGAAGGTCAGCGCCGGTGCTGCGCCGCGGAAGCGTGCCTGGCGGTTGATCAGGGAAGCCAGTTCGAGCATGGATTTCTCCGGCAATATTCCGGCTGGCAGAAGTTTGCCCCTTGCGGCGGCGGACGCAAGCGCGATCGGGCGGGCTTTGCGCTCGGTCAAGCGCGCCGGCCGGCCGCCGCCTTACCTTTGCGCCGTCAACCTGCCGGAGACCGCCATGAGCCAGGCCGCGCCCAGGACGCGACACGACGACATCTTCGTCGGCTTCAAGCCGATCGACGATCTGCACCACGAGTTCCAGAGCATCGTCGACGCGCTGAACGACCCGGCCGAGGCGGACTACGGCGAGCACCTGCTGGCGCTGCACGAGCACATGCTGCGCCACACGGCGCTGGAAGAGCAGTACATGCTGCAGGAGAACTACCCGCACTACGGGGTGCACAAGCGCGAGCACGACCGCTTCGTCGAGCGGCTGGCCGACATGCGGCGCCGCTTCGACGCCGGCGACACCGACGGCGTGCGCCACTACGCGCACGAGCTGATGGGCTGGTTCGCCGCCCACGCGCAGAACCAGGACGCGCCGCTGGCGGCCTACCTGAAGGGCGAGGCCGGCACCCGCTGAGCGGGACTCGCAGGACGGCGCGGGTCGAGTTCGTCGCCTGGGTGGCGGCTGCCCTGCGCCGACGCACTTCGCTCAGGCGGCAAACCAGAGCATCGGCAGCCGCGGCAGCCTGCGCAGGATCCGCGACAGCGAGCCGTCGGTGACGAGCCGGGTGGCGCGGTCGATGTCCGGCGCCAGGTAGCGGTCGCTTTCCACCGACGGGCAGCTCTCGCGCACCAGCGCGTGCACCGCTTCCAGCGCGGGCGAGCTCTTGAGCGGGCGCAGGAAGTCGACGCCTTGCGCAGCGGCCAGCAGTTCGATGCCGAGGATGTGCGCCGTGTTGCGGATCATCGGCGCCAGCCGCCGCGCGGCGAACGTGGCCATGCTGACGTGGTCTTCCTGGTTGGCCGACGTGGGCAGGCTGTCGACACTGGCCGGGTGCGCCAGCGACTTGTTCTCGCTCGCCAGCGATGCCGCGGTGACGTGGGCGATCATGAAGCCGGAGTTCAACCCCGGTTCGCGGGCCAGGAAGGGCGGCAGGTGCGACACGCCGGCGTCGATCAGCATCGCGATGCGCCGCTCGGCGATCGCGCCCACCTCGGCGATGGCGACCGCCATTGCATCGGCGGCGAGCGCCACCGGCTCGGCGTGGAAGTTGCCGCCCGAGACCAGCGCGCCGTGCGGCTCGGAGCCCGCGCCTTCGGCGCCGGGGGCGAACACCAGCGGGTTGTCGGTCACCGCGTTGGCCTCGCGCAGCAGCACCAGCGCGGCGTGGCGCAGCTGGTCGAGGCAGGCGCCCACCACCTGCGGCTGGCAGCGCAGGCAGTAGGGATCCTGCACGCGGTCGTCGCCCTCGCGGTGCGAGGCGCGGATCTCGCTCGCGACGAGCAGCGCGCGGTAGTACTTGGCGACGTCGATCTGCCCCGGCTGGCCGCGCAGCTCGTGGATGCGCGGGTCGAATGGGCCGTCGCTGCCGCGCGCCGCGTCCACCGTCAGCGCGCCGATCACCAGCGCCGCCTCCAGCACCGGCTCGAACGACAGCAGCGCGTGCAGTGCCAGCGCGGTGGAAGTCTGCGTGCCGTTGATCAGCGCCAGGCCTTCCTTGGCCTCGAGCTTCAGCGGCGCGATGCCGGCGGTGCGTAGCAGCGGCGCGGCGGGCTGCCGCCGACCGTCGACGAGCATCTCGCCCTCGCCCATCAGGGCGAGCGTCATGTGGGCCAGCGGCGCCAGGTCGCCCGAGGCGCCGACCGAGCCCTGGCTCGGCACGTAGGGCACCAGGCCGGCGTTGTGCGTCGCGAGCAGCGTGTCGATGACGGCGCCCCGCACGCCGGAGTAGCCGCGCGCCAGGCTCGCCGCTTTCAGCGCCAGCATCAGCCGCACCACCGCGGGCTCGAGCGGCTCGCCGACGCCCGCGCTGTGCGAGCGGATCAGGTTCAGCTGCAGCGTGTCGAGGTCGGTCTTGCTGATCCGGGTGGAGGCGAGCTTGCCGAAGCCCGTGTTCACGCCGTAGACCGGCGCCTCGCCGGCGGCGGCGCGCTCGACCACCGCCGCGCTGGCGGCGATCGCCGGGCGTGCCGCCGGGTCGATGCCGATCGACACTGCGCCGGCGTGAATGGCCTGCAGGTCGGCCAGCGTCAGCCGGCCGGGGCTGAGTTGCAGCGTCGGCGCGGTCATTTGCGCAGCATCGGCAGGTTCAGGCCCTGCTCGCGGGCACAGGCGATGGCCTCCTCGTAGCCGGCGTCGGCGTGGCGGACGACGCCCATCGCCGGGTCGTTCCAGAGCACGCGTTCGATGCGCTTCGCCGCGGCGTCGGTGCCGTCGCAGACGATCACCACGCCCGAGTGCTGCGAGTAACCCATGCCGACGCCGCCGCCGTGGTGCAGGCTGACCCAGGTGGCGCCGCCGGCAGTGGCGACCAGCGCGTTGAGCAGCGGCCAGTCGGACACCGCGTCCGAGCCGTCGCGCATCGCCTCGGTCTCGCGGTTGGGGCTGGCCACCGAGCCGGCGTCGAGGTGGTCGCGGCCGATGACGATCGGCGCCTTCAGCTCGCCCGACCTGACCATCTCGTTGAACGCCAGCCCGGCGCGCTGCCGCTCGCCCAGCCCGATCCAGCAGATGCGCGCCGGCAGCCCCTGGAAGGCGATGCGCGAGGCCGCCATGTCGAGCCAGCGGTGCAGATGTGCATCGTGCGGGAACAGTTCCTTCATCTTCGCGTCGGTCCGGCGGATGTCCTCCGGGTCGCCCGATAGCGCCACCCAGCGGAACGGTCCCTTGCCGCGGCAGAACAGCGGCCGGATGTAGGCCGGCACGAAGCCGGGGAAGTCGAAGGCGTCCTTCACCCCCTGGTCGAAGGCGACCTGGCGGATGTTGTTGCCGTAGTCGACCGTCGGCACGCCCATCGCCTTGAAGGCGAGCATCGCCCGCACGTGCACCGCGCAGCTCTTGGCCGCCGACTCGCGCAGTCGCGCGTGCTGGGCGCCGTCGGCCTGCGCGGCGCGCCACTGCTCGACGGTCCAGCCGGACGGCAGGTAGCCGTTGACCAGGTCGTGCGCCGAGGTCTGGTCGGTGACGAGGTCGGGCCTGATGCCGCCCGCCCGGGCGCGCCGCACGAGCTCCGGCACCACGTCGGCGGCGTTGCCGAGCAGGCCGATCGACACCGCCTGCTTCGCGGCGGTGTATTTCGCGATGCGCGCCAGCGCGTCGTCCAGGCTCCCGGCCTGCTCGTCGAGGTAGCGCGTCTTCAGGCGGAAGTCGATGCGCGA
>JBHJND010000504.1:0-6951 GCA_048497655.1 Caballeronia novacaledonica | reverse complement strand
CGCAGGTTCTTCAACTTCCGCTACCGCTCGGCCGCGCACTGGCTGAAGGTGTTCCGCGACTACTACGGGCCGACACTCAAGGCCTTCGCCGCCCTCGACGACACCGGCCGGCAGGCGCTCGAGCGCGACATCACCGCGCTGCTCGACAGCCTGAACACCGCCGGCGCCGACTCGCTGGTGGTGCCGTCCGAATACCTCGAGGTCGTGATCACCAAGGGCAGCACCGGCCGACGCGCCACGCGCTGACGCACCGGCACGCCACATTCGTCGCGGCGGAGCGGGAGATGTGCGGCCCGGCGGGGCAGGAGGTGGCGCAGACGCCCTTCCGCCCCGCCGGCGCGGGCACGAACAAGCCGCCACACGGAGCGGGGCGGGCACCCCCCGGTCGACATCGACCAGATCGGCGCACTCGAGCCGGCTGATACGCTGAGCAGCCATGGACCGTGTCGACTGCGTCGTCGTCGGCGCCGGCGTCGTCGGCCTGGCGATCGGCCGCGCGCTCGCGCTGGCCGGCCGCGAGGTGCTGGTGCTGGAGTCCGAGCGGCACTTCGGCACCGGCACCAGTTCGCGCAACAGCGAGGTGATCCACGCCGGCATCTACTACCCGGCCGGCTCGCTGAAGGCGCGGCTGTGCGTCAAGGGACGGCGGCAGCTCTACAAGTACTGCGCCGCGCGCGGCGTGGCGCACCGCAGGCTCGGCAAGCTGATCGTCGCCACCCGCGAGTCGCAGCGCGAGACGCTGCAGTCCATCCTCGGCGGGGCGCTGGCCAACGGCGTCGAGAACATCGCCATGATCGACGCGGCCGAGGCCCGGCGGCTCGAACCGCAGCTGGCCTGCGTCGGCGCCCTGCACTCGCGCGAGACCGGCATCGTCGACAGCCACGGCCTGATGCTGGCGCTGCTCGGCGACCTCGAGTCCGCCGGCGGGCTGCTTTCCTGCGCCTCGCCGTTCGACCGAGCAGAGAGACACGGCGCGGGCTGGATCGTGCACACCGGCGGCAACTCACCGTTCGCCCTCGAAGCCGATCTGCTAGTCGACGCCGCCGGCCTGCACGCGCAGGACGTCGCCGCATGCATCGAGTCGCTGCCGCCCGAACACGTTCCGCAGCGCCACCTCGCCCGCGGCTGCTACTTCCAGCTCGCCGGCCGGGCGCCGTTCTCGCGGCTCGTCTACCCGGTGCCGGCGCCCGGCGGCCTCGGCGTGCACCTGACGCTCGACCTCGGCGGGCAGGCGCGCTTCGGCCCCGACGTCGAGTGGATAGACACCATCGACTACACCGTCGACCCGCATCGGGCCGACGCCTTCTACGCCGAGGTGCGCGCGTACTGGCCGCAGCTGCCCGATGCGTCGCTGACGCCGGCCTACGCCGGCATCCGGCCGAAGCTGAGCGGCCCCGGCGAGCCGGCTGCCGACTTCGTCATCGCCGGCCCGCAGGCGCACGGCGTGCCCGGGCTGGTGGCCCTGTTCGGCATCGAGTCGCCGGGGTTGACGGCCTGCCTGGCCATCGGCGATCACGTGCGGGGACTGCTGCGCTGACCGCAGCCGGCCGAGACCGCGTTCAGCGAAGCCCGAGCACCCGGTCGAGCGACAGCCTGCCGGCGCCGCGCCCGGCCAGATACAGCATCGCCGTCGCCCACACCAGGTGCGTCGGCCACGCCGCCGGGTAGACGAAGACCTGGATCACCGCCGTCATGCCGAGCAGTGCCAGCGCCGAGCCGCGGGTGAAGAGCCCCAGCGCGAGCAGCAGCGGGAAGAGGTGCTCGGCGTAGGCCGCCAGGTGGGCCGCGAGCTCGGGGGCCAGCAACGGCAACCGGTACTCGTCGGCGAACAGTGCCAGCGCGCCTTCGCTGACCGTCAGCAGGCCCTCCACCTTGGTGCGGCCGGACAGCCAGAACACGCCGGCGATGCCGAACCGAGCCACCAGCGCGAGCAGGTCATGGCCGATCGACGCTGCCAGCCGGCCGGCGACGCGGTTGTACCTGCCTCGGGCGCCGGCAGCGGGAATCGCCTCGTCGGCCATTGCGTGCATCGTCAAGTCTCCTCGTGATCGCGGCGCTCGAGCGCGCCGAACGCGCCGGCGGCCAGCAGTGTCGTGACGAGCGCCGAGAAGTCGGCACTCCCGTCGACGTCGAGCGCGGCGATCACCGCGTCATGGATGCTCTGGCCGCCCGCGCAGGCATCGAGAAACGCCGTGCCGGCCTGCTCGAGCGGGCGCTGCAGGACTTCCCCGGATGGTCGGCTCAGCAGTACGCCTTCGCCACGCCAGTCGAACTCGCCGGATCCTCCATCGCAGGCACGGTTGCGGCTCCAGATCGTGTGAATCGGCGCCTGCCCGAACCAGCGCCAGCGCGCCGCCGGATGCGGCACGAGCCGAGCCTGCGTCATCTGCCGCGGACCGAGCCGCGCAAGCACCGCCGGATCGAGCAGCGGCGCAACGGCGGCGACATGCGCCTCGCCCCACAGCCGCTCCAGCCGCGCCACGTCGGCGAGGTAAGGCAGCTCCGCCGCCGGCGCGAACGACTCGAGGAACTCGGCAAAGCCGGCACCGTAATCGAGCAGCGCCGGATGGGCCGGCAGCGCGCCGCGCGCGAACACCGCGGCGGCGGCGCGAAACCACTGCTCGCCGACCAGCCTCGTCACCGCCGGGTAGTTGGCCTGCAGCGCGTCGATGCAGCCCTTCAGCACGGTGTTGCGATAGACGGCGAAGCCCGGCTGCGCGGCCAGCCTGCGGATCGCCTCGTCGCCGCCGGCCGCGGGGTCGACGGCGAGCAGCGCCCGTGCGAAGGCGTCCTGGAACGTTGCCAGTCCGCCGCTCGTCACGCCGCCTCCGGCATCGCCGCCGCCGCGGTCAGCACGCCTTGCGCACGCCTGCACTCGGCCATCAGTTGGTCGAACGACGGCACCTGCTCGTCGCGCTCGATCAGCGTCGGCCGCGGGCCGATGCGCGCCACCAGCCGCTCGTACAGTGCCCACACGGCGTCGGCCACCGGCGCGTCGTGGCTGTCGATCAGCAGCGCCGCGCCGTGCTGCGGGTCTTCGCTGTGGCCGGCGAGGTGCACCTCGGCGACCAGATCGCCCGGCACCGCATCGACGTAGCGCGCCGCGTCGTAGCCGAGGTTGCTGCTGCTGACGAAGACGTTGTTGAGGTCGAGCAGCAGCGCGCAACCGCTGCGCCGGGCGATCTCGACCAGGAACTCGACCTCGCCGAACTCGTGCTCGTCGAACGCCAGGTAGTGCGACGGATTCTCCAGCGCGATGCGGCGGCGCAGCCGGTCCTGCGCCCGGCCGATGTTGGCGACGACGCGCTCGAGAAGCTCCCTGCTGCGCGGCGCCGGCAGAAGGTCGGGTCGATAGGCGCCCCTCCAGGTGCTCCAGGCAAGGTGCTCCGAGACCAGCGCCGGCTCGAAGCGACCGACGAGCGCTGCCAGCCGGTCGAGGTGGCGCGCATCGGGCTCCTCGGCCGAGGCCAGCGAAAGCGCCACCCCGTGCAGCGACAGCGGGTGCGCGCCGCGGATCGCTTCCAGCCAGGCGAGCCGCGGGCCGCCGGCGACCATGTAGTTCTCCGGGTGCACCTCGAACCACAGGCCCGGCGCCGCGCAGGCCAGCGCGTCGTCGAAGTGCTGCGGCTTCAGGCCGAGGCCTGCGGCGAGGGATCGGTTCATGGTCGTGCCGGCCGCGGCCCGCGCGCCGTCAGCTCTTCACCGGCTTGAGCGAGCCGGTGCCCTTCGGCGTCTTGATCGTGGTGCAGGTGCCCTTGGGGACGAGCTTCCAGGCATCGCCCTGGTAGTCGACCTTCGAGGTGCCGGCGCAGGTGGTGCCCGGACCGGCGGCGCAGTCGTTCTGGCCGGCCTTCGACACGCCGTAGCACTTTTCCTTCTCGCCCTTCATCGGCGTGCCCTTGTCCTGAGCCAGCGCCGCGCCGGAGGCGACGGCGGCGAGTGCAAAGGCGGTAACCACGAGCGAGTGACGACGATTCATTCGGTTTCTCCTTGGGTCGATGGAATCGGACCGGCGAGCCGGGACGGCGCCGGTCTGACTGCTAATTCGCGCCGCGCCGGCGCCCGGTTACAGCCGCGGGCAGAATTGGCCGAATTTCTTTTTTTCATGCGCGCTGTAACCGGGCGCCCGTTCCGAACGAACCAACTACTGGAGCCGCGTGAAACCGAGCCCGGACGCCCGCGAGGCGCAGCTGCGCGAACTGATGCTCGCCGCGCAGGACGGGGACGCCGCCGCGTATGGCGGTTTCCTGCGCCAGCTGACGCCGTTTCTGCGCGCCTACTTCCGTCGGCGCCTACAGAACCGGCCCGACGATGTCGAGGATCTGCTGCAGGAAACGCTGATCGCCGTGCACAACAGCCGCCACACCTACGATCCGTCGCAGCCGGTGGGCGCCTGGCTGCACGCGATCGCCCGCTACAAGATGGTCGACCTGCTGCGCGCGCAGGCCGGCCGCGAGGCGCTGCACGATCCGCTGGACGAGGACAGCGCGGCACTGTTCACCGATGCCGAGCCGGCGGCCGCCGAAGCGCGGCGTGACCTGCGGGTGTTGCTGGCGCGGCTTCCCGACCGGCAGCGCCTGCCGATCGAGTACGTGAAGATCGAGGGCCTGTCGGTGGCCAAGGCCGCGCAGCGGACGGGACTTTCCGAGCCGGCGGTCAAGATCGGCGTGCACCGGGGCCTGAAGGCATTGGCGGCGCTGATCCGGAGACAGCGATGAGGACCGACGAACTCGTCGCTGCGCTGGCCGCCGGGGCCGAACCGGTCGACCGCCGTGCCCCGCTGCGGCGAATGCTGCTGGCCGCCGGCGTCGGGCTGGCGCTCGCCGCGGCGCTGATGCTGGCGCTGCTCGGGCCGAATCCCGAGCTCGGCCGCGCCGAGATGCCGCCGATGTTCTGGGTCAAGCTGTGCTTCGCCGCCGCAGTCGCCGCCGCCGGCGTCATCGCCGCCGACAGGATGGGGCGGCCCGGCGCCAGGCTCGGCGGCGCCGCCTGGCTCGCCGGCGCCCCGTTCGCGGTGCTGTGGCTGCTCGCGCTGCTGGCGCTGCTCGCGGCTGCGCCGGAGCAGCGCATGCCGGCCGTCATGGGCAGCACCTGGCAGGCCTGCCCGGTCAACATCGCGCTGTTGTCGGTTCCCGCGTTCGCCGCCGCGTTGTGGGCCATGCGCGGACTGGCGCCGACGCGACTGAGGCTGGCCGGCGCCGTCGCCGGGCTGCTGGCCGGCGCGCTGGCGGCGCTGGCGTATTCGCTGCATTGCCCGGAGATGACCGCGCCCTTCATCGGCCTCTGGTACGTGCTCGGCATGCTGGTGCCCACCGCACTGGGCGCCGCGATCGGTCCGCGGCTGCTGCGCTGGTGATCCGCGGCGCGGCCGCGGCGTGAAGAGGCAGTGTGACGGCCTGCGGCACAATGGCCTTCCGTGAACGCTCCCCCGACTTCGCCGCTCGCCGCCGGGCACAGCACCGCAACCGAGGCCCCGCAGCGCACCGCGCTGGCGCTCGGCCTGGCCGGCGGGCTGGGCGAGGAACTGCTGGCGGCGCTGCTGGCCGCACCCGAATACCGCGCGGTGCACGTCGGCGTCACGCAGGCGCTGACGAGTGCGGCACCGAAGTTCCGCCCGTGGCTCATCGGCCAGGACGTGGTGCTGGCCGACGACGCCTTCGTCGGCGTCACCGGCGAAGAGACTCTGGTCCCGTCGGCCTCGCCGATCCGCCGCTACGGCGAAGGCGACGTGCTCGAGGCGGCGCGCCTCGCGCGCGAGGCCGGCGCCGGCACGCTGGTGGTGGTGGCGCCGCTGCCGGCGCTGCTGCAGATGGGCGAGGCCACCCGCACGCTGGCCTCGGTCGACGAGGTGGCGCTGGTCGCCATGGGCTTCACGCGGCTGTTGCTGGTGCGCCCGACCGCCGCCGACGACACGCGCAGGCTGCCGCTGCCGCTGGCGCTGGTGCGCACGGTCGGCCGCACGCTGGCCGACATCATGCTGCCCGCCTACACCAAGGCGCTGTCGGCGCGTACCGCGGCGGCGGCGATCGTCGAGGCGGTGCGCGCGGCGCAGCCCGGCGTCACGGTGGTCGGCGCCAGGGAACTCGCCGCCATCGTGCAGGCGAAGATGCCGCAGCAGGCGCCGCGGCAACCGAAACTGCGCTGATGCGGCTCGCCGTCGTCGTCCCGGTGCTGAACGAGGCCGCCACGATCGAGGCTGCGCTTCGCCGCCTGGCGCCGCTGCGCGACCGCGGCGCGCGGCTGATCGTCGTCGACGGCGGCAGCGACGACGACACCGCGGCGCGCGCCGAACCGCTGGCCGACCGCGTGCTCGCCGCCCCGCGCGGCCGCGCCTCGCAGATGAACGCCGGCGCGCAGGCCGATGAGGCGAGGGACGCCGACGTGCTGCTGTTCCTGCACGCCGACACGCAGCTGCCGCAGGACGCCGACCGCATCGTCGCCCGCGCGCTCGCCGACGGCGCGCACTCGTGGGGCCGCTTCGACGTGCGGCTCGACGCCGACGGCTGGCCGCTGCGCCTGGTCGAGACGCTGATGAACTGGCGCTCGCGGGCGACCGGCATCGCCACCGGCGACCAGGCGATCTTCGCCACCCGCGCCGCCTTCGACTGGCTGCACGGCTTCGCGCCGCTGCCGCTGATGGAGGACGTCGAGTTCAGCAGCCGCGCCGGGCGGCTGACCAGGCCGGCGGCGCTGCGCGAACGCGTCGTCACCTCGGCGCGGCGCTGGCAGCGGCACGGCGTCTGGCGCACGGTGGCGCTGATGTGGTGGCTGCGCCTGTCGTACTTCTTCGGCGCCGACCCGGCAGCGCTGGCGCGGCGCTATCGCGATGCCCGCTGAAGCGCCGGCCGTGAACGTCGCCGTGTTCGCCCGCGCGCCGGTGGCCGGGCAGGCCAAGACGCGGCTGATCCCGCTGCTCGGCGCCGACGGCGCGGCGGCGCTGCAGCGGCGGCT
>JBHJND010000503.1:0-4378 GCA_048497655.1 Caballeronia novacaledonica | reverse complement strand
GCCGCCGAGCCGGCCGACGTGCAGCAGGCCAGCGCCTGCGAGCAGGCCAAGCAGCAGGTCCTCGCGGCGAAGTCGGACGAGGAATTCGACATCGCCGAACGGCGGATGCGGCTGCTCTGCGGCGAGTAAGCGCGGCGGGCGCCGCTCGTGCAACCCGCCGACCTCGTTACCGGGTATTGCGCTCGCGCCGCTTCGGCGAACGCTTGCCGATCGGCGCATGGCGCGCGATGAGCGCGCCCTCCGTGCGCGCGAGCGCCGCTTCGGCCTCGCGCAGGCGCTCGATCAGCGCGCGCGCCGCCGCGCCAAGGGCCTGGCCCTTGAGGCTCACGATCCCGTAGTTCGTCGACAGCCAGGGCTCGGTGAGCAGCACCCGTAGCGTGCCGTCGTCGAGTTTGTCGGCCACGCACGGCAGCGTCAGCGTCGCGATCGCGTCCGAGTTCGCCAGCAGCCGCTTCATGGCCGCCAGCGAAGCGAGCTCGATCGCCGGGAACGGGCGACCTGGCCGCCGCCTGCCCGAATCCTGCTCGATCGCCTGCATCGGTCCGAGGACCCGCGGCGGGACGCGGCTCAAGGCAAGCAGCGGATAGGCGAACAGTTGCACGAGCCGCACCGGCGCACGGCGGCCGAGTGGATGGCCGCGCCGCGCGACGCAATACAGTGCGTGCGTCGACAGCGGCTCCACCTCTAGGTCGTGCTCTCCTGCCAGCGTACTGGTCTCGCAAACGAGGAATTCCAGCTCGCGCGCCCGAAGCCGCCGCAACAGTTCGTCCCAATCGCCACGGACCAGCACGCGGACGCGCACCAGGGGATGCGTCGCCACGAATCGCGCCAGGGCGTCGGGCACGATGGTCTCGCCCGGATAAGGGCCGGCGCCCATGGCGATCTGCCCCGCACCGGGGACCTTGCGCCTGAGCACCTCGCGGTCGAGCTCGTCGGCGGCCAACAACAGATCAGCCGTTCTGTCAAGTGGGGCATCGCCGGCGAGTTACTCTACGGCGGAACTCTGGACGTGAACCAGCGTAGTGTCCTGCCTCCGGTGGCCGGCGGGCGCGGCGACCTGGCGGGCTCGTACAGCAACACGACGTCCGTGGTCGTCTCCGTCTACGGCAACTGGAGCTTCTGACACGACGGGGTCGCAGATGGCCGGCGACGCCGATGTCAGGAAGCGACGCGACGTACGAATTCGAAGCGCGGGCAGGCGGCCTGGTTTTGCGGCGTGCAGCGCGATGTCTTCTCGGGTCGGGATGCCGGCTCGTTGCAGTAAGCCACACTTGTTTGTCGAACTTCGGGAGAATCTGAACCATGGATACGAACAGACGCAACCTCATTGTCACCGGCGCTGGCCTGGCCGTTCTGACGCTGGCATCGGCCGGCTGCACGACGACTTCGGGCGCAAGCGGCGATCCGGCCGAGCAGCGGCGGGCCCTCGACGCGTCGGCCGACAGCGCGCTGTCGCGGCTGTACGCGCAGCAGCGCGGCTCGAAGGAACTGGTGAACTCCGCCCGCGGCGTGCTGGTGTTTCCGTCGGTCGTGTCGGCCGGCTTCATCGTCGGTGCCGCAAGCGGCCAGGGCGTGCTGCGCAAGGGCGGAAAGACGGCAGGCTACTTCCGCATGAGCGAGGGCTCGGTCGGCCTGCTGGCCGGGGCGCAGTCGCAGGCAGTCTTCATCCTGTTCATGACCGACGGCGCACTGCAACGGTTCGAGAGCAGCAACGGCTGGACCGCGGGCGTCGATGCGTCGGTGTCGATGATCACGGTCGGCGCCAACGCCGAGGTGACCACCCAGACGGCGCAGCAGGAAATCATCGGCTTCGTGCTGACCAATGCCGGCCTGATGGGCAGCGTTAGCCTGAACGGCAGCAGGATCACCCGCCTGAGCATCTAGCCGGCCCGCAGTACCGGCGGCTGCCGGCGCAACGAGCGGCGGCCGACATCAGAGAAGCTCCGGCGGCCGGCAGGCCGCCGGAGTTGTGCTTTTCCCTCCGACGTGAACCCGCTCCGATGAACGCACGAACCCGAGGCCGCGAGACGGTGCTTGCCGACCTGGGCCTGCAGGGCGGCGGCGCCCACGGCGCCTTCACCTGGGGCGTGCTCGACCGCCTGCTCGAGGAGCCGTGGCTGAAGTACGACGGCGTCTCCGGCACCTCGGCCGGGGCGATGAACGCGGCGGTGATGATCGACGGCTACGCCGCCGGCGGCGCCGAGGGCGCACGGCAGGCGCTGGAACGCTTCTGGCGTGCCGTGTCCGACGCGGCGCAGTTCAGCCCGATCCGCCGCGGGCCACTGGAGGTGCTCACCGGGACCTGGACGCTCGACTACTCGCCGATGTTCGTCGCCATGGACATGGCGGCGCGGCTGGTCTCGCCGTACGACGCCAACCCGTTCGCCACCAACCCGCTCGAGAAGATCCTGCAGGACTGCATCGACTTCGATCGGCTCAAGCAGGCGCCGATCAAGCTGTTCGTCACCGCGACCAACGTGCGCACCGGCCGCGGCCGGGTCTTTCGCAACGCCGACGTCTCGCCCCACGCGCTGCTGGCCTCGGCCTGCCTGCCCACCATGTTCCAGGCGGTCGAGATCGACGGCGAGGCCTACTGGGACGGAGGCTACTCCGGCAACCCGTCGCTGGCGCCGCTGATCCGCGAGTGCTCGTCGCACGACACGATCATCGTGCAGATCAACCCCATCGAGCGTCCGGGAACGCCGCGCACCGCGCGCGAGATCCACAACCGGCTGAACGAGATCGCCTTCAACTCGGTGCTGATCAAGGAGTACCGGGCGGCGGCGCTGCTGCGGCGGGTCGCCGACCCAGGCACCGGCGAGGGCAGGCTGCTGGCCGAGATGCGGATTCATCGCATCGCCAGCGACATCATGCTCGAGCTGGGCTACTCGTCGAAGCTGCTCGCCGAATGGGACTTCTTCCGGATGCTGCGCGACGCCGGGCGCAGCGCCGCCGCGCAGTTCCTGCAGCAGCACGGCGCCGACCTCGGCGTGCGCTCGACGCTCGACATCGACCGCTACCTGGAAGGGATCTGACGCCGTGAGCGCCTGCGGCCGTTGCGCAGCGTCCGGCCTGGAACAGGCGGCGCGAAGGCAAGCCTGATGGGCCTGCTCGGCATCCTGCTGGCGCTGGCCGTCCTGATGTGGCTGTCGTTCCGCGGCTGGAGCGTGCTGCTGCTGGCGCCGGCGGCGGCGCTGCTGGTGGCCGCCTTTTCCGTCGAACCGCTGCTGGCGCACTGGACCCACACCTTCATGGTGTCGGCGGCCGGCTTCGTGGCGCAGTTCTTCCCCCTGTTCCTGCTCGGCGCCCTGTTCGGCAAGCTGATGGAGGACAGCGGTTCGGTCGCCGCCATCGCGCGCTTCATGACGGCGAAGCTCGGCGCAGGCCGCGCGATCCTCGCCGTGGTCCTCGCCGGGGCACTGGTGACCTACGGCGGCGTCAGCCTGTTCGTCGCCTTCTTCGTCATCGGCCCGATGGCCATGGCGCTGTTCCAGGCCGCCGATATTCCGAGGCGGCTGATGCCCGCCGCGATCGCGCTGGGCACGACCACCTTCACGATGACGGCGATGCCCGGCACGCCGGTGATCCAGAACGCCATTCCGATGCCCTTCTTCGGCACCACGCCCTTCGCCGCACCGGGCCTCGGCCTGATCGCCTCGGCCATCATGCTGGCCTTCGGACTGGCCTGGCTGTCGTACGCCGAGGCCGGCGCGCGCCGCCGCGGCGAGGGTTTCGCCGCCGCGCCCGCCGACATCGCGGCGGTGGCCGACGATCCGCTGCTGCGCGAGCGTGCGACCACCGCCAGCACCTTCGATCCGCCGGAGGCCGGCCGCGGGCGGCCCGCGCCGGAGGAACCGCCCTTCACCGTAGCCTTCGCGCCGCTGGTCGTGGTGGTCGCCGTCAACCTGCTGATGTCGTTCGTCGTCCTGCCGCGGCTCGACATGAGCTTCCTGGAGGAAGAACGCTGGGGCGGCCTGTCGCTGGCGGGCTCGAGCGGCGTCTGGTCGGTCATCGTCGCGCTGATCTGCGCCATCGGCGCCCTGCTGCTGCTCAACCGCGGTCGCCTGCCGGCGGTGCGCGAGTCGATGGACGCCGGGGCCAACGCCGCCGTGCTGCCGGTGCTCAGCGTCGCCAGCCTGGTCGGCTTCGGTGCCGTGGTCGCCGCCATGCCGGCCTTCGAACTGGTGCGCGACTGGGTGCTGTCGATCCAGGGCGGGCTGCTCGTGTCGCTGGCGCTGTCGACCAACATCCTCGCCGCCCTGACCGGTTCGGCATCGGGCGGGATGACGATCGCGCTCGATGCCCTGGGCGGCACTTACCTCGCGCTGGCCGAGGCCCAGGGCCTGGATCCGGCCGCCCTGCATCGTGTCGCCGCGAT
>JBHJND010000502.1:0-9309 GCA_048497655.1 Caballeronia novacaledonica | reverse complement strand
GCCTGCCGTTGGCAGGCGCCTCCTCCTTTACCTCGCTCCACAGGGCTCCCCGGCGTCTTGACCGAGGTACCGCATCGCTTTTCGCCGGCCTTCACTGGCCGCGCTGGATCGCCTTCTCGTCGTCCTCGAGGTAGCGGCGGTCGGCGCACTCGCGGGCGAAGCGCTGGCGCTGGTCGGACAAGGCTTCAGCGCGTTCGTTGTACTTGTTGCGGCGGCCCTCGATCTCGCCGATGCGGGCGTTGACCGCCTCGGCGCGCTTGTTCAGGCTCGCAACGAGACTGGCGTTCTCGCGCGTGAACGCGGCGCTCTTGGCCTCGAGGTCGGTGCCCGCGGCATTGATCTCGGCCTGCTCCCTGTCCAGCGCACGGCGCTCGCGGTCGGCCGCAGGGCCGATGCGGTTACTTTCGCTGAAGTCGACCGCGCGCTGCTTCCACTCGGCGACGCGGCGCGAATGGCTATCTATGGCCTGCTGCAGGCGTTCGGCCTTGGCATCGCGTTCCCGCAGCGCGGCCTCGCGCTGGCTCGTGAATTCGCTCTGCTCGCGCGCCAGCGCGGCCCGATCGGCCTCGATCTGCTCGCGCTCGGTGTTGATGGCCGCGCTCTCGGTCTGCACCGCCTGCTGGAGCTTCAGGCAGGACCGCAGTTCGTCGCGCGACATCATCTTGCCGGTACCGCTACCGCTGCCGCCCAGGCTCAGCGTCTTGCCGTCGGCGGACGGTCGGGGGGCGTTCGTCTGTGCGCTGGCCACGGCGCATGCCATGGCGATACTCAGTGCGGCGAGGCGCGCCGTGGAGTGAAGAGGGTTCATGGGCATCCTGGCGGGCTCCGGCGGCGCCGGAAAAATATGAATGATGCCATCGCCGGCTAACATCGCGGGCGTACCGGGCGACCTCGGAGGCGGAACGGCGGTGAAGACTCAGCAGGAACTCAAGCGGGCAGTGGCGGCCGCCGCGCTGCGCTTCGTGCTGCCGGGCAAGGTGCTCGGCGTCGGCACCGGCTCGACGGTGGACCTGTTCATCGACGCGCTGGCGGCGGCGAAGCTCGACGTGAAGCAGGCGGTGTCGAGTTCCGAGCGCAGCACGGCCAAGCTCGACGCGATCGGCATCGAGGTGCTCGACCTGAACGACGTCGAGGACCTGCCCGTATACGTCGACGGCGCCGACGAGATCGACGCCGGCTTTCACATGATCAAGGGCGGCGGCGCGGCGCTCACCCGCGAGAAGATCATCGCCGCCGTGGCGCAGACCTTCGTCTGCATCGCCGACGCCAGCAAGCGGGTCGAGGTGCTCGGCGGCTTTCCGCTGCCGGTCGAGGTGATCCCGATGGCCAGGGCCCACGTGGCGCGTGAACTGGCGAAGCTCGGCGGCACGCCGAAGTGGCGGCAAGGCGTGCTCACCGACAACGGCAACGTCATCCTCGACTTGCACGGCCTGTCGATCACCGACCCGGTGGCCACCGAGGCGCGGATCAACCGGATCGTCGGCGTGGTGACCAACGGCCTGTTCGCCGCGCGCGGCGCCGACGTGCTGCTGCTCGGCGAGTCCGGCGGCGTGCGCGAGCTGCGTCGCTGACCGGCGGCCGGCGACCGCCGTTGCCGATCGCTGGCGGGCGCTGATGCGGCGCGGTCTTGCGTGGCTGGCGGCGGCGCTCGCCGCCGTGCCGCTCGCCTACCTGCTGCTGGCGCTCGTCCTCGGCCTCACGCCGGTGAACCGCGACTTCCGGCCGACGCCGCCGCAGGCGGGCGGCGTCACGATCTACCTGCGCACCAACGGCGTCCACGCCGAACTGGTGCTGCCCGCGGCGGCGCCCTACGACTGGCGCAGCGAACTGCCGCCGGCGGAGATCGTCGACGCGACCAGGCTGGCCGCACCGCCGCCGCTCGCCTGGATCGCCTTCGGCTGGGGCGACCGCGACTTCTTCATCCGCACCCGCACCTGGGCCGACCTGCGCCCGGCCACCGCGGCCTCGGCGCTGCTTGGGCTCGGGCCGGCGGCGATGTACGTCGAGTACCTTTCGCGGCCGCAGGACTACCGCGCGCAGCGCATCGACGTGAGCCCGGCCCAGTACGCGCGGCTGGTCGACGGCCTGCGCGGCGGCTTCGCCCGCGACGCCGCCGGCCGGCCGCTGCGGATCGACGACCTTGGCTACTTCGACACCGACGCCTTCTACGAGGGCACAGGCCGCTACTCGGCGCGACTGACCTGCAACGAGTGGATCCGCCGCGTGCTGGCCGGAGCCGGCGTGCGCACCGCCGCCTGGGCGCCGTTCGAGGCGGCGCTGTTCTGGCACTTGAGCTAGGTCGCGCCGCGCCGCCGCGCCTCCCTTACCATCCGCTCGGAAACGCCGCGGCGGCCGGGCAGGCGGCGGCAGGGAGAGCAAATGAACCTCGAGAAAGTCATCTTCGGCGCCTTCGTCATCCTGTCGTTCACGCTGAACTTCGGCTTCTTCATCGGCGAGATCGACAACCCGACGCACCACCACGTGCTGGAACTGGCCGCCACGCTGGTGGTCAACCTGATCGCGATGACGCTGAAGTTCGGCGACCGCACTCACATCGGCGCCATCCACCTGGCCACCAGCATCGTCGCGGTGATGCAACTGGTCGCCGCCTCGGTCGTCTGGTTCTGGGCGACGCAGGTGGCCAAGCTCCCCACCGAGGGCGAGGTGATGGCCACCGTGGTGTCGCTCGCCGGCGGCGCGCTGGCGGCGAACTTCGTCTCGGTGGCGCTGATGATCGGCGAGACGCTGCGGCGCACGCGCTGAGCGGCGGCAGGCGCGTCCCGAGCCGCGGGCGCCTCGACGATGTCCGACATCCTGGTCCTGATCCTGCGCCGTCTGCGGGCGCCGATCATCGCGGTGATCGTCGTCTACGCGATCGCCATCTTCGGCCTGGTGCTGATGCCGGGCGCCGACCCGGAAGGCCGGCCCTGGCGGATGAGCCTGTTCGACGCCTTCTACGTGATGACCTACACGGCCACCACGATCGGCTTCGGCGAGATCCCCTACCCGTTTTCCTATGCGCAGCGGCTGTGGATGACCTTCAGCATCTACCTGACGGTCATCGGCTGGACCTACATGCTGGGCTCGATCTTCGGCTTGACACGGCAGCCGGCGTTCCGGGCGGCGATCGCCCGGCATCGTTTCGAAGCGCGCGTGCGCAGCCTGGCCGACCCGTTCTTCATCGTCTGCGGCTTCGGGCAGAGCGGCCGCCGGCTGGTCGCCGCGCTCGACGAGATCGGCTATGCCACCGTCGTCGTCGAGAGCGATCCGGAGCGGGCGCAGCCGCACCTGTTGCTCGACACCCGGCAGCCGTCGTCGCTGCTCGTCGCCGACGCACGCGCGCCCGACGTGCTCGAGGCCGCGGGCCTGCGCAAGGCGAACTGTGCCGGACTGGTGGCGCTCACCGGCGGCGACGAGATCAACCAGGCGATCGTCATCGGCGCGCGGGTGCTGGCGCCGCAGCTGCCTCTGCTGGCGCGGGTGAAGTCGCAGGGTGCGCGCGAAACGCTGGAGACGATCGGCGACGTGATCATCGTCAATCCCTACGAGACGCTCGCCTTCAACCTGCAGGTCGCGCTGGCGCAGGCCGACGTGCTGCGGCTGGAGGACTGGTTGAGCGGCGTGCCGGGCGAGAAGCCGCCGCCGCGCATCGAGGCGCCGCGCGGCCACTGGGTGATCGCCGGCCACGGGCGCTTCGGCCACGCGGTCGCCGCGGCGTTCGACTCCGCCGGCCTCAGCTACAAGGCGATCGACATCGACCCGGCGAAGTGCGGCGACGAAGGCATCCTCGGCACGGCGCTCGCCGAGGACGTGCTGCGCCGGGCCGGCATCGAGCAGGCCTGCGGGCTGGTCGCCGGCACCGACGTCGACGCCAACAACCTGGCGATCGTCAACACCGCGCGGCGCCTGCGGCGCAAGTTGTTCGTGGTGATCCGCCAGAACAGTGCCGGCAACCGCAGCCTGATCGAGGCGGCGCGCGCCGACATGGAGTTCGTGCAGTCGGTGGTGATGACCAACGAGATCGTGCAGCAGCTGACCACGCCGCTGCTGAACCGCTTCCTGACGCTGGCGCGCAGGCAGGACAACGTGTGGGCGGTGGGCGTGGCCGGGCGGCTGCGCGACCTGGTCGGCGAGACGGTGCCGCACACCTGGGCGATCAGCTGCGACCCCGCGCTGCTCGGCGCGCGCCACGCGCTGGTCGAGGCGCCGGAGCCGCCGCTGACGCTGATGCAGCTTCTGCAGGACCCCGACGACCGGCTGCGCCGGCTCAAGGCGGTGCCGCTGCTGCTGCGCTCGCAGGGCCGCGACGTGCTGCTGCCGGACGAGCACGCGCCGCTGCGTGCCGGCGACACCGTGCTGTTTGCCGGCGAGGCGGGCATCGAGGGGCTGCAGCGCCGCACGCTTGTCGACGACTTGGCGATCGACTACCTGCGCACCGGCCACGAGTCGCCACGCACCTGGCTCGGCCGGCTGTTGGCCGGCCGCGGCGTGCAGGAGGGCGGGGCGGCGCCTTAGTGGCGCGCGCCCGAGTCTTCGGGCGGCGCAGAAAGCAGATCGCCCGGGCCCTTGCGGAACCCGGGCGAGCGGTGGCCGCGCGGCGGCGTGCCGCGCGGCGCGATGTGGCGATCAGCAGCCGCCCTTGGGCTTCTTCTTCTCGTCCTTCGCGGCCGGCGCGGCGTCCTTCTTCGCCGGCGTGACGGCGATGGCGACCGCCTCGGTGAAGGTCGCCTCGACCTGGTCGCCCTTGGTGACGCGCTTGAACTACTCGGGGTCGGCGATCTTCAGTTCGACGGTGCGTTGCGGGCCCTTGAGCGTGATCGTCTGCTTGGCCGGATCGGTGGCAATCACGTCGGCCACGACCTTGACCTCACGGCCGACGACGCCCGCGGGCTTCTCGCCCGGCTTGGCGCCGGCAGCGCCGGACTGCTCGGTGCGCTGCACGACCAGACCGCCGCCTTTCTTCAGTTCGAGGGCCAGTGCACGCACGTACTCCGCGGTCACCGCGTCGCCGACCTTCATCTGGTCGAAGTTCTTCACTTCCGGACCGGCGGTGATCGTCACCTCGGCGCCCTGCGCGTCCTTCAGCGTCACGTTGCGCGTCGCCTTGTCGATCGCGGTGATGGTGGCGCTGACGCGCACCGTCTCGGCGACGGCGCCTTTGCCTGGCGCGGAGGCGGCGGTCACGGTGGAACTCTGGGCGAAAGCCGGCGCGGCGAGGGCGGACAGCACGGTGATCGCGGCGCGGGCAACGAATTGGCGCATGAGGGAAGTCCTTGACGAGGAGTGACGAAGAAGCCAGCCGGCGCGAGACGGCGCAGGCCGGCGGCCAAAGGCGCGGATGATACCCAACCGGGCCGGGTGTGCCGCCGTACGGGTCAGAGCGCGGCGCAGAGTTCGCCGGCCGGTTGCGCTCTCGCGAACAGCCCGTTCAGGGCGGCGACGAATGCGGCGTGCACGTCGGCGGCGGCGACCGTGCGGCCGCCGAAGGCCAGATCGCGTGTGGCACAGGCGTCGTGCGCCAGCTGGCTGGCGAAGCCGAGGTCGAAGGCGGCGCGCACCGTCGTGTCGACGCACATGTGGGTCATCATGCCGGCGATCACCAGGCCGCTGATCCCGCCGCCGCGCAACTGGTCGAGCAGCGCGGTCTCGCGGAAGCTGTTCGGGAAGTGCTTGCGCACGACCGTCTCGCCCGCCAGCGGCGCGACGCCGTCGTGGATCTCGACACCCGGGGTGTCGGGCAGGAAGAAGGTCGCGCCCGGGCGGGTCGAGACGTGCTGCACGTGGATCACCGGCAGGCCCTTGCCGCGGAACGCCGCCAGCAGCGCCGCCGCCCGCCTGCCGGCCTCGACGCTGCCCGACAGTTCCATCGCCCCGCCCGGGAAGTAGTCGTTCTGGATGTCGATCAGCAGCAGTGCGGTGGGCATCGGATACCTCTTCGGGTGTATGCGACGTGGACGGTTCTCGCGGCCAAGCATATCGGCTGCGCGCCGCGTCGCAGTGTGAGCGCCGGATCGCTCGAACACGGCGGTGTCGTTCGATGCGCCCGTGATTTCTCATGGATCAAGGAAATGCGGCGGACGCGACCGTACCTTGCGCCCCTCAGGAGGAGCGCCATGGTGACGGTGCCGATCGATTGCCACGGCCGGCCTGCAAGCGCCGGCAAGCGGGAATTCAGCGCCGGCATGCTGCGCGGACTCGCTTCGCTGGCGCTACTCGGCTGCGCCTCGCTGGCGGCCGCGCAGGCCTCCCACTCGAACCCGGCCGATGACCTGCGGCCCGTCTACGCGACGCCAGCCGACGTCGCCGAGGGAAGGAAGGTCGCCGACGGCATGTGCGCCGGGTGCCACGGCACGGCCGGCATCAGCACGACGCGCGGCGTGCCGCACCTGGCGGGCCAGCGGCCGTCGTACCTGTACGCCAAGGTCAAGGCCTACCGAAGCGGTGCGCGCACCGACCACGGGATGGATAGTGCGGTCAAGCACCTGAACGACGAGGCGCTGGTGAAGGTCGCGGCGTTCTACGCCAGCCTCGAGCCGCCGCCGCCGCTTGCGGCCGAGGCCGCGAAGAAGGGCGCGGCGCCGCCCGACCCGCTCGCTGCGGGCAAGGCGGCCGCCGAAGCCTGCGCCGGCTGCCACGGCGAGACCGGCGTCAGCGCCATGCCGGGCACGCCGAGCCTGGTCGGCTTCGACGAGAAGTACTTCGTCGCGGCGATGAACGCCTACCGCAGCGGCCAGCGCAGGCACGAACTGATGCAATCGATCGCCGCGGCCACCGGCGAGGCGGACCTCAGGCACCTGGCGCTGCACTACGCCCTGCAGAAGCCGGCGCCGGCACAGACGCCGGCCAAGGGAAACGCAGCGGCCGGCAAGGCGGCCGCGACGGCCTGCGCGAGTTGTCACGGCGAGCAGGGGTTGAGTTCCAGTCCCGCCTACCCCAGCCTCGCCGGGCAGGACGCCGAGTACTTCGTCGCCGCGATGCGCGCCTACAGGGACGGCTCGAGGGCGGACGAAACGATGAAGCTGGCGGCCGGCAAGCTGGCCGACCCGGCGATCGCCGACTTGGCGGCCTACTACGCCGGCCAGCAGCCTCGCCAGCCGAAGGTCGCCCGGCCGCTGACGCTCGAGCAGTGGGCGCAGCGCTGCGACCGCTGCCACGGGCTGAACGGCAACAGCACCGACCCGCGCGCGCCGGCGCTGGCCGCGCAGCGCCTCGACTACCTGCAGAAGGCGATGCGGGCCTACCAGGGCGGCCAGCGCCGCAGCTCGGCGATGGCCGCCATGTCGGGGTCGCTCACCGACGCTGACGTCGCCGCGCTGGCGGAGTACTACGCGCGGCAGAAGCCGCGCCCATTGGTGTTCGTGCTCGTGCCGAGCAAGTGAAAACCGTGCCCCGAGGAGGAGCCGCCATGAAGCTGAGCCACATGCTGACCGTGTTCGCCGCGCTTGCGATCGGCGCCGTGGCGGGCGCGTCCGCCGCCGACGTGCAGGCCGGCAAGAGCAAGGCCGGGCCCTGCGCCGTCTGCCATGGCGCCGTCGGAGAGGGCAAGGGCACCAACCCGCCGCTGGCCGGCATGGCGCCGGCCAGGTTCGTGCAGGCGATGAACGACTACAAGACAGGCAAGCGCAGCAGCGCGGCGATGAAGGGCTACGCGGCGAAGCTCGACGACGCCGACACCGCCAACCTCGCCGCGTACTACGCGTCGCTGAAGAGGTGACCGCCGGCGGCACGTCGCCGGGCTCGCGGGAGGGTCGAATGAACGCAATCCAGTCACAGCGCCATCTGCACTTTTCCGAACTGCCCCTGAGCACGCGGGTGCTGCACACGGCGGTGCTGCTGATCCTCGGCCTGGCCTACCTGTTCGGCAGCATCTACCTCTACCACACGTATGCCGGCCGGGCGGGCGGCAACCCGATGCTGCTCACCTACCAGGACATCGTGGTGGCCTACAGCGGCAGCGGTTCCAGCTCGCGGCTGGAGGCGGCGCTGAGGGGCCCGATGCGGGCGATGCTGCCGGCCGAGGAGGCGACGCCGATCTTCGCCTGGGTCAGTGCCGGTGCGGAGCGGGCGGCCTACGAGGCGCAGATCCGGCCGGCGCTGGAGAGGCGCTGCATGTCCTGCCACGACGGATCCAACCCGCACCTGGCGGACTTCTCCTCCTACGAGAAGCTGCGCAAGGTCACCGAGCGCGACACCGGCACCGGCATCTTCACGCTGGTGCGGGTGTCGCATATCCACCTGTTCGGCCTGACGATGATGTTCTACATCCTCGGCACGATCTTCAGCCACGCGCAGCTGCGGCCGGCCTGGTTCAAGGCGGCGGTGATCGCCACGCCGTTCGCCTCGCTGGTGCTCGACATCGGCTCCTGGTACTTCACCAAGCTCTACCAGCCGTTCGCCTGGGTGGTGATCGGCGGCGGCGCCATGATGGCGCTCGCCTTTGCCTTCATGTGGGCGGTGTCGCTGTACCAGCTGTGGCTGTGGCGCGCGCCGGCCGGCGAGGCGCAGGGCGCCGGCATGCAGGGCCGGCTGGTCGGCTGACGCAGCGCCGCCGGGTCAGCCGCTGCGCTTCGCCTCGCGGATCGCCCGCCAGACGCGCTCCGGCGTAGCCGGCATGGCGATGTCGGTGACGCCCAGGGGCCGCAGCGCGTCGAGCACCGCGTTCACCACCGTCGGTGTGGCGCCCACCGTGCCGAGTTCGCCGACGCCCTTGGCGCCGAGCGGGTTGATCCGGCACGGCGACGACTCGTCGGTGTGCGTGTCGATGTCCGGCAGGTCATCGGCGCGCGGCGGCGCGTAGTCCATGAACGAGCCGGTCAGCAGCTGCCCCTGGTCGTCGTAGACCACCTGCTCCATCAGCGCCTGGCCGACCGCCTGCGCGATGCCGCCGTGCACCTGCCCGGCGACGATCAGCGGGTTGATCACCCGGCCGACGTCGTCCACCGTGGTGTAGCGGACGATCTCGACTGCGCCGGTTTCCGGCTCGATCTCGACCTCGCAGACGTGGCAGCCGTTCGGCCACGACGGGCCGCCGACCTTCTGCACGGTGGAAATGGCGATCCGCCGCTCCGGCTGCCGCGCGGCCAGTTCGGCGAGATCGATGCCGAGGTCGGTGCCGGCCACCGCAAAGCGGCCAGCCTGGTAGGCGATGTCGGCCGGCGGCGCCTCCAGCGCCTCGCCGGCCAGCTTCTTCCCTTCGTCGATCGCCTGGTTCGACGCGGTGAGCATCGCCGAGCCGCCGATGTACAGCGAACGGCTGCCCATGCTGCCGATGCCGGTGGCGACATCGCTGTCGCCCTGCACGATCTCGAT
>JBHJND010000501.1:0-3515 GCA_048497655.1 Caballeronia novacaledonica | reverse complement strand
CTTCCGGGTAGGGCAAGGGGTTCTTGCTCTTCGCGATCTCGAGCTGCCTGGTCTCGTCGTTCACCCGCACGCCGTACTTGCCCAGGTTGTAGAGAAGGTACATCGCGAACAGGTTGTCGACGTCCTGGTACTCGCCCACCTCCCTGCGGAAGTCGCGCGACAGGACGGACGGGAAGCGGTTGGGCAGGTCCTTGAACGCCACCTTGTCCTCGTCGTGCGGATCGACGTAGGTCGATCCCGCGTACTTCCTGTAGAGCACCACGTCCAGCCCGTAGCCGCGCGCGGCCCACTGCTCGAGCAGCTTGATCGCCATCTCGGTGGGAATGTTGGCGTTGGCGGCTGCCACCACGTTCCGCCGGGAGAGGAACCTCGCGCTGTCGATCTCGAGGTCCTTGTAGCCGGCGCCGTACCTGAACGCCGAGCCGATGGTCTTCGCGCAGTTCAGGCGCAGATAGTCGTACTTGATCTCGCCGTCGTGGTACTCGGTGTTCCTGGCCCGCTTGAGAAAGTCGTCGTTGATACGCCGGAAGTACGGCGCCAGCGCCTCCTTCTCCGCGGCCGGCACGCCGTAGACGCGCACGCCGACGACCGACCGCTTGTAGATCTCGCCGAAGTCCAGGCCGAAGGACGCCTTGTCGCTGATCGACGACGTGGTGCCGAACAGGTATTCCTTCTTCGGAATCCGGACCATCAGCTCATCGGTGTAGAAGTCCCTGGCGTGCTCAGGCTCGCGGTCGGCGTAGAAGTTGGCCGAGTAGACCAGGTCGTCGCCCGGCGCCTGGTCGCGGATGGCCAGCGCCAGGTGGCCCGCCGAGCCGCCCTTGGACGTGCCGAAGCTCACCAGCAGTTCGAGGTCGTACGGGTCCTGCCGCAGGACGGCGGCGATCTCGTCGACATTGGCCGGTGCCGGCCCGCCCGGGCTGCCGAAGTCGGCGGCGACGGCGCGCGCCGCAAGCAGCAGCGCCCCCACGACAAGCCAGACCTTGTGCACCATCCGTATTTCTCCTGCAACACTCGACATCGCCTGGTCCGGCGGAGGCACTGCTCACCGCAAGCGGCGAGGCAGCGGCTCTTGCTCCGCCCGCCAGCGGGCCGGCGTCGTGCCGCTCCAGCGCCGGAACGCCCGCGTGAATGCACTCGCATCGGCATAGCCGAGCATATCGGCGATGCGGCTCACGCCCAGCGAGGAGCCTTCGAGCATCTGCCGCGCGATCTCGAAACGGCTCTCGTCGACCAGCTCGCGGAAGCTGGTACCGAACGCATTCAGGTGGCGATTCAGGGTGCGGCTGTGCATCGAGAACAGCGCTGCCACCGGCCCGGCGGCGGCGCTGTCCGTCAGCAGGGCCGATCGCAGCACGCTGCGCACCTGGCCCGGGAAGTCGTTGCCGTACCTGGCTTCGAGCGCGTCGATCTGGCTCTGCAGCAGTCGGTGCAGTTCGGGATCGTCGTGCGGCAAGGCGCGGCTCAACCAGGCCGTCGCGAACACCAGCCCGTACTGCTCCGCATCGAAGCGCAGGGCGGAGCCGAAGCACTGCCGGAACGGCGAGACTTCATCCGGCTGGCGGTGGGCAAAGCGGGCCTCGATCGGTGCGAAGCCCGTGCCGCACAGGTCGCGCATGAGGTTCAGTATCAGGGCGACCGCGCCGTCGCCGAGCTGGACGCCTGCCTCCAGGAGCGGCTCATAGGCGCCGTAACTGAACGTCGTCCGGTCGCCGGCCACCGCCAGCTCGATGGTTGCGCCGCGGTTGTGAAGGTGAAAGAAGCGCACCAGGCTGCGCAGCGCCGTTCCCACGTCCGGCGAGTACTTGGCCAGCAGACCCACCAGCCCGAAGGAGTTCAGTCTCGCCTGCTGCCCCACCAGCAGGCCGAAGTGGCGGCAGCCGGTGCTCGCCACGCAGCGGCTGAACAGGCGGCCGCGGGCAGCCAGGGAGATCCGGTTGTCCGGGTTGTCGAACAGCCCGGGGTCGATCCCTGCCTCGGCCAGCACCTGCGACGGATCCGCGCCCAGCCGCCGCAGGACCTCCGGAACCGCCTGCATGGTGCTGACGCGGACGGTCGGCCGCTGCGAGCCGCCGGGTGCGGCCGGCGGTCGGTTCCTCGCCAAGGACGGGGCGATTGATCTCACACAAGAAGACTAGGCGACCCTGTCCGAAAATGTCCAGAGGCCGTCCGGAAATGCCGCGCGGCGCCGGCGGCAGCGGTCGACACTTCGCGGCATGCAGACAGAGGCCGGGCGGACGCCGGGGTAGGCGTGCGGCCGGCCTTGCTGCGCCCCGTTTTTTCTGACTGAAGGAACCCCGATGAAAGTGAAATCGAAAATCGCGCTGGCGCTGATCGCGTCGGCACTGGCCGCGACCACGCTGGCGCAGCCAACCGGTCCTACCGCGGGCGCGGTCGTCGCCAGCGAGCCGGGCAAGGCGGTCGTCGCAAGCGCGGTGGAGGTCTCGGCGCAGGTGGTCGGCATCGACAAGGCCACGCGCACGGTGAAACTGAAGGGACCGAAGGGCAACGTCGTCGACATCGTGGCCGGTGACGAGGTCAGGAACTTCGACCAGATCAAGGTCGGTGACCTGGTCGTGGCGCGCTATGTCGAGGCGCTGACGCTGGAGCTGAAGAAGACCAAGGTCGCGGCCGGCGACGTGAAGGTGCGCGAGGAAGCGGCGAAGGCGAAGGCCGGCGAGAGGCCGGCGGCGGCCGGTGCGCGCCAGGTCACCGTGGTTGCCGATGTCGTCGCGGTCGATCCGGTGAAGAGCACGATCACGCTGAAGGGACCGAAGGGCAAGGTCGTGACGCTCAACGTGCAGAACCCGGAGCAGTTCAAGGTCGTCAAGAAGGGCGACCAGGTCGAGGCGACCTACACCGAAGCGCTCGCGCTGAGCGTGGAGCCGGCGCCGAAGGCGGCAGCCAAGAAATAGCGACTGCGGTCGCGCCGGCATCGGAATGAGTTGCCCGACGCGGCAGTCGGCGGCCACATGAACCTGCTGCTGAAGGAAATCCGGCACAGCCCGATGCTCTGGCTGCTGGCCTTCGTGCCGGTGGTCTTCGTCGCCGCGAGGCTGCGGCCCGAGGCGCACACGTGGCTGTTCGTGCTGTCGGTGCTGGCCATCGTGCCGCTGGCGGCGCTGCTCAGCCACGCCACCGAATCGGTGGCAGCCAAGACCGGCGACGCGGCCGGCGGCCTGCTCAACGCCACGCTGGGCAACCTGACCGAACTGGTCATCGCACTGGCCGCCCTGCGCGCCGGCGAATACACGCTGGTTAAGGCGTCGATCGCCGGCGCGATCGTCACCAACACGCTGTTCATGCTCGGCGCATCGTTCCTGCTCGGCGGCCTGAAGCACCGCGTGCAGGAATACAACCGCATCAGCGCCCGCTTCCAGGCCGGGCTGCTGTTCCTGGCCACCATCGCGCTGCTGGTTCCCTCGATGGTCGCCAGCGCCGACTCGGGGGCGCAAGAGGTGTTCGTCCGGCAACTGAGCGTAGGCCTGGCGGTGCTGCTGATCGTCGGCTACGGA
>JBHJND010000500.1:0-2810 GCA_048497655.1 Caballeronia novacaledonica | reverse complement strand
GGCCAGCGCGGCCGAACCGATCGCGTAGCCCTTGGTCACGGCCTTGGTCGTGTTGCCAACGGCGTCGAGCGGGTCGGTAATCGCCCGCACTTCCTTTGGCATGTCGGCCATTTCAGCAATGCCGCCGGCGTTGTCCGTGATCGGGCCGTAGGCGTCGAGCGCGACGATGATGCCGGTCATCGACAGCATCGAGGTCGCCGCGACCGCGATGCCATAGAGTCCTGCCAGCCAGTACGAGGCGAGAATCGCGGCGCAGATCGCGATCACCGGCCAGGCGCAGGCCTTCATCGACAAGGCGATGCCGGCGATGATGTTGGTCGCATGGCCGCTGGTCGAAGCCTGCGCCACATACTTCACCGGCGCGAACTGGGTGCCTGTGTAGTACTCGGTGATGTAGACCAGCGCTGCAGTCAGCACGAGGCCGACGACCGCTGACAGATAGAGGTTCATGAACGAAAGTCCGGCGGCCGTGGCGACCGGACCGAGGATCCACTGCGTCACCGGCCAGAACAGCACGAGCGAAATCACGCCGGCGACGATCAGGCCGCGATAGAGCGCGTTCATGATCTTGCCGCCCTCGCGCGCCTTGACGAAGAAGCAGCCGACGATCGAGGAGAGGATCGACACGCCGGAGATCACCAGCGGGTAGATGATGCCGGCGTCGCCGCCGGCCTTGAAGAAGAAACCGCCGATCAGCATGGTGGCGATCACGGTCACCGCGAAGGTCTCGAACAGGTCGGCCGCCATGCCGGCGCAATCGCCGACGTTGTCGCCGACGTTGTCGGCGATCACCGCCGGGTTGCGCGGATCGTCCTCGGGGATGCCGGCCTCGACCTTGCCGACCAGGTCGGCGCCGACGTCGGCGCCCTTGGTGAAGATGCCGCCGCCGAGTCGGGCGAAGATCGAGATCAGCGACGCGCCGAAGGCGAAGCCGATCATCGGATGCAGCAGGTCACGGGTGCTGGCCGCGGCGTGCGTGGTCTTCAGGATCCAGTAGAAGCCGGCCACGCCGATCAGGCCCAGGCCCACCACCAGCAGGCCGGTGATGGCGCCGCCACGGAAGGCGATGTTCAGGGCCGGGTTCAGCCCCTGCGTGGCCGCCTGCGCGGTGCGCACGTTGGCGCGCACCGAGACGTTCATGCCGATGTAGCCGGCGGCGCCCGACAGCACGGCGCCGAGCACGAAGCCGATTGCCGTCCACAGGCCGAGTTGCGGGACCACCGCGATGATGACCGTCAGCACGACGCCGACGATGGCGATCGTGCGGTACTGGCGGTTCAGGTAGGCCTGCGCACCTTGCTGCACGGCGGCGGCGATTTCCTGCATCCGAGCATTGCCCGCGGGCTGCTTGAGGATCCAGGAAATCGACCACGCGCCGAAGACCAAGGCCGCCAGCCCGCAGATCAGGGCAAGAGCCAATCCAGACATGGGAATCTCCTAACTGAGGAACCGAAGGGTTGAGACGTGATGCGTGAAACGTGAAACCCGGTCAGCGCAGGGCGTCGAAGACGCGCTGCTTGATTTCGTCCACCGTGCCGACGCCGGCGACCTTGCGGTAGCGCGGCGCGACGACGTCGCCGGTGGCGGCCCACTTCGAGTAGTAGTCGACCAGCACGCGGGTCTGCGCGTGGTAGACCTCGAGTCGCTTGCGGACGACTTCTTCCCTGTCGTCGTCGCGCTGGATCAGCGCCTCGCCGGTGACATCGTCGCGGCCGGCGGCCTTCGGCGGGTTGTGCCTGACGTGATAGGTGCGGCCGCTGGCCAGGTGCACGCGGCGGCCGCTCATGCGCTCGACGATGTCGGCGTCCGGCACGTCGATCTCCAGCACCACGTCGACCCTCACGCCGGCCGCCTTCATGCTGTCCGCCTGCGGGATCGTGCGTGGGAAACCGTCGAAGAGGTAGCCGGCGGCGCAGTCCGGCTCCTTCAGCCGCTCCTTGACCAGGCCGATGATGATCTCGTCCGAGACCAGCTGCCCGGCGTCCATCACCTTCTTGGCCGCCACGCCGAGCGGCGTTCCGGCCTTGACGGCGGCGCGCAGCATGTCGCCGGTGGAGATCTGCGGGATGCCGAAGCGTTCCTTGATGAACGCAGCCTGGGTGCCTTTGCCTGCACCCGGAGGCCCGAGCAAAATGATCCGCATCCCCCGTCCCGCTTCAGTTTCCGTTCTTGTCGTCGGCCACGATCGTCGGTGACCGCCGGGCCGGCCGGCGGCGCGCCCGCCGGCAAGGCCCGCGATTTTAACCGCTTTGGCTGGCTCGGCCGGCCGGGTCAGCCTTTCGACCAGGCGGCGAGCTTCCTGCGCACCGCGGCGTTCTTCAGCAGCGCGTAGGCGGGCAGGCCGTCCCGGTACGGCGGGTAGTCCTCTCCCTGGATCAGGGGCAGCAGGTAGGCGCGGCCCTTGGCGGTGACGCCGAAGCCGTCGGCGGTGATGAACTCGCGCGGCATCTTGTGTTCCCGGTTGGCCACCTCGGCCAGGGGCGCCGTGCCGATCTTCCAGCGGTACGGCCGGTTCGACGTGCGCACGATCGCCGGCATCACTGCATTGGCGCCCTTCAGCGCCAGTTCGACTGCGGCCTTGCCGACCGCGTAGGCCTGCTGCACGTCCGTCCTGGCCGCAATGTGCCGTGCCGAGCGCTGCAGGTAGTCCGACACCGCCCAGTGCATCTTCAGTTTCAGCTCGCTCTTGACCAGGTTGGCGATCACCGGCGCGACGCCGCCGAGCTGGGCGTGGCCGAAGGCGTCGCGCAGACCCTGGTCGGCGACGAAGCTGCCGTCGGCCGCGTGCAGGCCTTCGGAGACGACCACCG
>JBHJND010000499.1:0-1695 GCA_048497655.1 Caballeronia novacaledonica | reverse complement strand
AGTATAGATCAGCCCCTCGGGCCCCAATATGTTAACTGCTCCGCAGTTCTCGCCCGAGAGACTCGCGGCCGTTCTCGCGCGGATCGAGGCGGCGGCTCGCCGCGCCGGACGGGACCCGGCCGGCATCCGGCTGCTGGCGGTCAGCAAGCAGCAGCCGGTCGCGGCGATCGCGGCGGCGGCCGACGCCGGGCAGCGGGAGTTCGGCGAGAACTATGTGCGCGAGGGCATCGCCAAGATCGAGGCCCTGCACGACCGGCCGCTCACCTGGCATTTCATCGGCCAGCTCCAGGCGAACAAGACTCGCGAGGTCGCCGAGCACTTCCAGTGGGTGCACACCGTGGACCGCGAGCGCGTCGCCACCCGCCTCGACGCGCAGCGGCCGCACTACGCCGCCCCCCTCGAGGTGCTGCTGCAGGTGCGCCTCGGCGAGGAGCCGGGCAAGGGCGGCGTGGAGCCTGCCGACCTGCCGCGACTCGCCGGGTTCGTGGCCGGCCTGCCCCGGCTCAGGCTGCGCGGCCTGATGTGCATTCCGCCGCCGGCGACGGACGAATCGGCGCAGCGCGTGCCGTTCGCGCAACTGCGCCGCCTGCTCGACGAACTCAACGCCCGCGGTCACTCGCTCGACACGCTGTCCATGGGCATGAGCGCCGACCTCGAGGCCGCGGTGCTCGAAGGCGCGACGCTGCTGAGGATCGGCACGGCCGTGTTCGGGCCACGGAATTGACCGAGGAGTAAGGACCCGATGCACATCGCATTCATCGGCGGCGGCCACATGTCCACCAGCCTCGTCGGCGGCCTGCGCGCCCGCGGCGTGCCGGCCGGGCACCTGTGTGTCGCCGACCCGATGCCCGCCCAGCTCGAGCGCCTGCAGTTCGACTTCGGCGTGCGCGTGACCACCGACAACGCGGAGGCGGCACGGGATGCGGACATCGTGGTGCTCGCCGTGAAGCCACAGCAGATGGCCGAGGCGGCGCGCAGCATCGCCGGGGAACTCGCCGCGCGTCGCCGGGTCGTCGTCTCGGTGGCCGCCGGGATCCGGCTGGCGGACCTGGCGCGCTGGCTCGGGACGGGCGTGCCCCTCGTGCGCAGCATGCCGAACCGGCCGGCACTGATCGGGGCGGGCATCACCGCCGCCTGCGCCGGGCCGGGCGTCGGCCACGAGGACCGTGCCGCGGTCGAGGGCGTGCTGTCCGCGGTCGGCGCGCTGGTCTGGCTCGACGACGAATCGCTGCTCGACGCCGTCACGGCGATCTCGGGCAGCGGCCCGGCCTACTTCTTCCTGCTGATCGAGGCGCTCGAGGACGCCGGCGCCGCGCTCGGCCTGCCGCGCGCGACGGCGCGGCAGCTCGCCATCCACACCGCGCTCGGCGCTGGCCGCATGGCCGCAGAGGGCGCGGATGCGCCGGCGACCCTGCGCGAACAGGTGACCTCGAAGGGCGGCACCACGGCCGCGGCGCTCGCCGTGCTCGAGCACGCCGGCCTGCGTGGTATTTTTGCCGAGGCGGTCGGCGCGGCGGCGCGGCGCTCCGCCGAACTCGCGGACCAATTCGGCGGCACCTGACCCATGGCAGCGATCCTCTTCATCCTCGACACCCTGCTCACGCTGGTGGTGGCGGCGTTCCTGCTGCGGCTGCTGATGCCGCTGGTCCGGGCGGACTTCCGCAACCCGATCGGTCAGGCCGTGCTGCAGTTCAC
>JBHJND010000498.1:0-8988 GCA_048497655.1 Caballeronia novacaledonica | reverse complement strand
AGCACCGCGTCGACCTGCGCGGCATCGGCTGCCTCGACCCACCTGATCTCCCGGGCGAGCGGCTGCAGCGCGTGACGCATCGCCAGCCGCATGACCTCGTGGTCATCGGCGAGGAGGATGTTCAGGTGAGCAACCGCGGAGTTGGCAGGGTTCACGGACGGCGAGTACCTTTCGCTGGTTGCGTACGTGGGCGATGCGGGCGCCGCAGGCGCAGCCAATCATATTTGCAGACAACGGCGAGGTGAAAGCCCCCTTCTCAATCGGCATCGCGCTCGTCGCGGTCCTGCTGCTGCACGCGGCGGCGGCCGGAGCGCCGGCGCAGTCTCCCACACCGGAGCAGTTCTCGGCGGCGGTCTTCGTCGGACCTGCCGCTGACGCCGGCGGCGAGACAGTCGAACTGCCGCATCTTTGGCGCCATCGCTCGGCGTCGCCGGCGACCGCCCGTTACCGCATCACTTTCCGGGTCGCCGAAGGCGTGCCGGACCTTGCGATCCGCATCGCCGGCACCAACCTGCCGTTCGAGGCGCTGGTCAACGGCCAGCACGCGCACGAGAACGGCGGACCGCTGTCGCGACCGGTGCAGCTGGCCAGCTGGCGCGCCGCGCCCAGCTTCCGCGTTCCGGTTCAGCTGCTCAGGCCTGGCGCCAACGAACTCGAGCTGCTGGTGTTCGCCAACGTTCCCAGCCTCTACGCGCTCGGGCCGATCAGCGTGGGGACCGCCGAGGCCATCGCCGCCATGGAACTGCGCGGCTGGGTCGTGCATAACATGCTGCCGCTGATCGTCGCCTCGATGCTGGGCGCGGTCGGCGTCATTTCGCTCGCGCTGTGGCGCGGCCGCAGCGAGTTCGCGCTGTTCTTCTGGCTCGGCGCCGGCACCACGCTGTGGTCGCTGCAGAACTTCATCATCCAGCTGCCGATTCGCCTGCTGCCGCCGCCGCACATGGTGGTGCTGTACACGGCGCTGTTCGCCTGGTATCCGCTGCTGCTGGCGGTCTTCTGGGTACGCCTCTCCTACCGGCGATCGGTCCTGTTCGAACGGCTCGCGATCGGCGCGATGCTGCTCGCCGCACCGGTGCTCTATGCCGCCGAGGCCGCCGACCGGTGGAGCCTGGCCTCGGCCGGCCTGCGCGGCATCGTGCTGCTGTTCATCGCGGCGGCGCTGGTCGCCATCTTCCGCTACGCGCTGCGAACGCGCGACACGAAGGGCATGCTGCTGTTCGCTGCCGGGGCGCTGTGCGTCGGCGGCGCGCTGCACGACTTCCTGGTCAGCATGCTCGAAGTCAACCTGCAGCCGGTCTACTTCACCACCTACGCCGGCCTGGCCCTCGTGCTGCTGACGGTGTGGATGCTGCTCGAGCGCTACCAGCACGCCTACAGCGTCTACCGCGACCAGAACCTCGAGATGGCGAAGCGCGTGCAGGCGGCCAACGCCGAGCTGCAGATCCGGCTGGCGCAGACGCAGGCGGCGCGCGAGCAGGCCGAGCAGGCCAGCGTTGCCAAGTCGCGCTTCTTCGCCGCCGCCAGCCACGACCTCCGCCAGCCATTGCACTCGCTCGGACTGTTCAGCTCGGCGCTCGATGAGCACCTGATCTCGCCGGCGGCCCGCGCCACCGCGCGGAGCATCCGCGAGTCCATCGCGGCGCTGGAGAGCCTCTTCGATTCGATCCTCGACCTGTCGCGCATCGATGCCGGCATCGTCAGCGTGCAGCCCCGCAACGTGGCCTTGCAGGTGCTGTTCGACCGGCTGGCACGCGCGTTCCACGTCGAGGCCGTCGAGCGCGAGCTGCGGCTGCGCTTCGTGCCGACCCGGGCGGTCGTCCGCACCGACCCGCTGCTGCTCGAGCGCATCCTGATCAACCTCGTCTCCAACGCGCTGCGGTACACGCCGCACGGTGGCGTGGCGGTCGGCGTGCGCCGCCGCGGCAGGCACGTCGCGATCGAGGTCCGGGACACCGGCGTCGGCATCGCGACGGACAAGCAGGCGCTGGTGTTCGAGGAGTTCTACCAGGTGGACAACCCGGGACGCGACCGCCGGCGCGGCCTGGGGCTCGGGCTGGCCATCGTGCAGCGACTGGCGCGGATGCTCGACCATCCGCTGCAACTGCGCTCGGCGCCCGGCCGCGGCAGCTGCTTCAGCATCGTGATCCCGGTCGCCGCCGGGCCGGCAGACCAGATCGAGGAAGCGCCGCCGATGATCGACGACGATGCGCTGCGCGGCGTGCGGGTGCTGGTGGTCGACGACGACCTGATGGTGCTCAAGGGCACCACCACGCTGCTGCGCAAGTGGGGCGTCGAGGCGCGCGCCGCCGCCTCGATCGGCGAGGCGCAGCAGGCGATCGAGGAAGGCTTCGTGCCCGACCTGCTGATGGTCGATCTGCGTCTCGGCGAGACGCAGGACGGCATCGATATCGTCGAGGCGCTGCGCCGACGGCTGGGCCGGGCGCTGCCCGCGCTGCTCGTCTCCGGCGACACCGGCGCGGCCGAACTGGCGCGTGCGCGCGCGAGCGGCATCCCGTTGCTGACCAAGCCGGTCGCGCCGGCCAAGCTGCGCAGCATGCTGCGTACGCTGGTTGCGCCGGCGGCGAACGCCTAGGGAGTTTCCCTCTGCCGCGGGCGCGCCGCGCCGCCGTGAACTAACCTCCGCGGTCGGCTCCGTCCGAGCAGGAGTTCACCATGCGCCGTTTGCTGGCCGCGCTGATCGCGGCATGCCCCTTCGCCCTGCTGCCGCCGGCCCACGCCCACGGCGGCGCCCACGACGGCGGCAAGCACCTGCCGCCCAACCTCGACCCGGTGCAGAAGGCCTTCGGCCGCACCGGCGATCCGCGCAACGTCACGCGCACCGTGCGGATCAGCGGCAGCGACACGATGCGCTTCAGCCCGGCCGAGCTCACCGCGAGGCAGGGCGAGACGATCCGCTTTGTCGTGCGCAACGACGGCAAGGTGATGCACGAGCTGGTGCTGGGCACGCTGGAGGAACTGCAGCAGCACGCCGAGTGGATGCGCCGCTTCCCCAACATGGAGCACGAGGAGCCATACATGGTCCATCTTGCGCCCGGCCAGAGCGGCGAGGTGATCTGGCAGTTCACCGAGCCGGGTGAGTTCCACTTCGGCTGCCTCGTGCCGGGGCACTTCGAGGCGGGCATGAAAGGCCGCATCCGCGTCGTGGCCAATCCAGGCTAGGGCGGTGCCGGTCGGCCGCTGCGGCTCCGGCGCAACACGGCAGGCCGTGCAGGCCGCCGGCCGACGGCCAGGGCGGCGCCGGTTGACTGCTGTCAATCGCCGGCGAATCGCCGGCGGGCTAGTATCCGCCCCATGTTCGCTTGGGCACCCTGGTCGCTGGCCCGGCGCGGCGCCGTCGGTCGCCGCGCGCTGCTGCTGTTCGTGCTGGCCGCGCTGCTGTACGGCCTTGGCTTGCACGCGGCGCGCGCCTGCGTGCACGGCTCGGCCGCATTCGCCCAGCAGGCTGCCCTTGCCGGCAACCCGCCGTGCCACCACGGCGACATCGACGTCGCCGAGGCCGCCTGCGAGGCGTACTGCCGCACCGACACACAGAGCAGCCGCGTTTCGCTGAGCTTCGACCTTCCGGCGGCCGCGCCGCTGGACTTCGCCCCGTCGCTGGTTCCGCCGGCGCCGATCGGGCCGCTGGCGCTCGACACCGCACCACCGCGCCGCGACACCGGCCCACCCCTGCACATCCTGCTGCACCGCCTGCTGCGTTAGAGCGCGCGCGGCCCCACCGGCCGCCGCCGCGCACCGCTGCGCCCGATCGGCGCAGCGAACCGTCCTTTCGCAGGAGGCACGATGCACCACCCGACCCGTCGCGGACTCGTTCCGCTGTTTGCCGCCATGCTCGCGCTCGCCGGCGAGCCGGCCGCTGCCCAGCCGCAGCCGCCGGGCGCAACCGTCGACTCGCTGCTGTCGTACGCGCGGCAGTCGAACCCGGAGTTCGCCTTCATGCAGCGCGAGGCCGAGGCGGCCGCCGCCCGCGTGGCGCCGGCCGGCAACCTGCCGGACCCGTCGTTCTCGATCGAACTGCGCGACATCACCCGCGACGGGACCATCAGCCCGACGCTGAGCCCGGCGAAGGTGGGCAGCACCAAGTACACGCTTCGCCAGATGTTCCCCTGGCCCGGCAAGCGAGACCTGGCACGCTCTGCTGCCGAGGCCTCGGCGGACCAGTCCAGCCAGGCCGCGCGGGCCACCTGGAACGAGCTGGCGATGCGCATCAAGGTCGCCCACGCCCGGCGCTACGAGCTGGCACAGCGGCGCCAGATCGTCGGCGAGATCGACGCGCTGCTGTCCAACCTCGAGTCGGTGACCCGCACCCGCTACGCCGGCGGCCTCGCGTCGCAGGCCGACGCGGTGCGGGCGCTGTCGGAGCGGACCATGCTGCGCGGCGAGCTGATCTCGCTGGCGGCGCAGGCGCGCACCGTCGACGCGCAGCTGAACGCCTTGCTGGCGCGGCTGCCCGATGCACCGCTGGCCGCGCCCGCCCGGCTGCAGATTCCGGCCGAGGACCTGCCGTTCGCCACGCTCGCCGAGCGGCTGCGCGACCGCAGCCCGGACCTGGCGGCCGATCGCGCGCGGCTGGACAGCGCCGAGCGATCGCGCGAACTGGCCTACCGCAACCGCTATCCGGACTTCGCGCTGGCGGTGTCGCCGATCCAGCGCGACAACCGGCTGGCCGACTGGGACGTGATGTTCGAGGTCACCATCCCGCTGCAGCAGGGCACGCGGCGGGCGCAGGAGCGGGAAGCCGAGGCGATGGTGGCCGCCGCCAGCGCGCGGCGCGAGGCCACGATGCAGCGGGCGATGGGCGAACTCGGCACCGCGCTGGCGCAGCTTGCCGGAGCGCGCGAAATGGCGCGGCTGACCGAGGCGAGCCTGCTGCCGCAGGCACGGCTGAACCTGCAGACGGCGCTGGTCGCCTATGAATCCGGCAAGGCCGACTTCCCGGCGCTGCTCGACGCCGAGCGGCAGGTGCGGCAGGCGCGGCTCAGCCAGCTCGCGGCCGAAGTCGAGGCGCAGATGCGGCTGGCGGAAATCGAACGACTGATCGGGGAGGACCTATGAGCGCTGCTTCGATCGGCAAGGGCATCGCCCTGCTCGCCGCACTCGCCGTGGCCGGCGGCGCCGGCTACTGGTTCGGCGGCAGGCACCCGCCGGCCGCGCAGGACACCGCCGCCGGTGCCGCCGCGGCACCCGACAAGGGCGGGCGGAAGATCCTCTACTACCGCAACCCGATGGGCCTGCCGGACACCTCGCCGACGCCGAAGAAGGACTCGATGGGGATGGACTACATCGCCGTCTACGAGGGCGAGGAGGACGCCGGCGGCGGCGTGAAGATCAGCGAGGCCAAGATCCAGCGGCTCGGCGTGCGCAGCGTGCCGGTCGAGCGGCGCGCGCTCGACGCGGTGGTGCGCGCGACCGGCCGGGTCGAGGTCGACGAGCGCCGGCTCGCCACCATCACGCCGAAGTTCGAGGGCTACGTCGAGAAGCTGTTCATCAACGCCACCGGACAGAGCGTGGCGCGCGGCGCGCCGCTGTTCGAGGCCTACAGCCCGGAGCTGCTCGCCACGCAGCGCGAGTACGCCATCGCCGCGCAGGGGCTGGCGCAGCTCAAGAACAGCGACGAGGCGACGGTCGCCGGCATGAAGCAGCTGGCCGATTCGGCGCTGACCCGCCTGCGCAACTGGGACGTGACCGACGAGGACATCGCCCGACTGGCGGCCGGCGGCGAGCCGCGCCGCACGCTGACCTTCCGTGCGCCTGCCGGCGGCGTCGTGCTGGAGCGCAAGGCCACGCAGGGCATGCGCTTCATGCCCGGCGAGATGCTCTACCAGATCGCCGACCTGTCCGGCGTCTGGCTGATCGCCGAGGTGCCGGAACAGGACCTCGGTCGCGTGCGTACGGGCCTGACGGCGCGGACGCGCTTCGATGCCTATCCGGGCGAGACCTTCGAGGGCCGGGTCACCTACGTCTATCCGACGTTGAATCCCGAGACCCGTACGGCGCAGGTGCGCGTCGAGCTGCCGAACCCGAAAGGACGGCTCAAGCCGGCGATGTATGCGCAGGTGGAGATCGCCGCCGCCGGAGCCGCGCAACTGGTGGTGCCGAGCTCGGCGGTGATCGACAACGGCACGCGCCGCGTGGTGCTGGTCGACCAGGGCGAGGGCCGCTTCGAGCCGCGCGACGTGAAACTCGGCGCGCGCGGCGACGAGTACACGGCGGTCACGGAGGGCGTCAAGGAAGGCGAACGCGTGGTGACTTCGGCGGCCTTCCTGCTCGACTCGGAGGCCAACCTGAAAGCCGCGCTCGGCGCGCTGACCGGCGGCTCGGACACGACCAAGGTCACCCACAGCGCCGTCGGCACTCTCGACGAGGTCGACGCGAAGACCGGCACGCTGCTGATCACGCACGAGCCGGTCGAGAGCCTGAAGTGGCCGCGGATGACCATGGAATTCGTGCCGGCCAACGAGTCGCTGGCGAAGAAGCTCGCGCCCGGCGCGGCGATCCGCTTCGACTTCGTCGAGCGCAAGCCCGGCGAGTGGGTGGTGACGAAGCTGGAGCCGCGCAAATGAGCGGCCCGGCGTCGCCGCCGCGGAGGCGGCCATGATCGAGCGACTGATCACCTGGTCGGCGCGCAACCCGTTCCTGATCGGGCTGGCCACCCTGCTGCTGATCGGCGGCGGCGTGCTCGCCATGCTGCGCACGCCGCTCGATGCGCTGCCCGACCTGTCCGACGTGCAGGTCATCGTCTACACCGAGGTGCCCGGCCAGGCGCCGCAGGTGGTCGAGGACCAGGTCACGTTCCCGCTCACCACCGCCATGCTGGCGGTGCCGCACAGCAGGGTGGTGCGTGGCTTCTCGTTCTTCGGCGCCAGCTTCGTCTACGTGATCTTCGACGACGGCACCGACCTGTACTGGGCGCGTTCGCGCGTGCTGGAGTACCTGAACAGCGCCGCCGGGCGGCTGCCGCCGAACGTGACGCCGCAGCTCGGGCCGGATGCCACCGGGGTGGGCTGGGTCTACCAGTACGTGGTGCTTGCGAAGGACCGCACGCTGGCCGAGCTGCGGACGCTGCAGGACTGGTACCTGCGCTACCAGCTCAACGCCGCCCCCGGCGTGAGCGAGGTCGCCTCGATCGGCGGCTTCGTGCAGCAGTACCAGGTGATCGTCGACCCGGCGCGGCTGCGCGCCTACGGCATCACGCTCGACCGCATCGCCGAGGTGATCCGCTCCTCCAACCGCGACGTCGGCGGCCGGGTGGTCGAGATGGCGGAGGCCGAGTACATGGTGCGCGGGCGCGGCTACCTGCGCGGCGCCGCCGACATCGAGGACCTGGCGCTGACGGCTTCCGGCGGCACGCCGGTGCGCATCCGCGACGTGGCGCGCGTCGAACTCGGCCCGGACGAACGGCGCGGCCTGGCCGAACTGAACGGCGAAGGCGAGGTCGTCTCCGGCATCGTCGTCGCCCGCCACGGCGCCAACGCGCTGCAGGTGATCGAGGGCGTCAAGGAGCAGATCGAGCACCTGAAGGCCGGCCTGCCCGAGGGGGTGACGATCGAGACCGTTTACGACCGCTCGGAGCTGATCCGCCGCGCGATCGACACTCTGACCGACACGCTGGTGCAGGAGTCGGTCATCGTCGCCCTGGTCTGCGTGCTGTTCCTGCTGCACGCGCGCAGCAGCCTGGTAGTGATCCTGGTGCTGCCGCTCGGCGTGCTGTTCTCGTTCATCTGCATGAAGCTGCTCGGCATCAACTCGAACATCATGAGCCTCGGCGGCATCGCCATCGCCATCGGCGAGATGATCGACGCCGGCGTGGTGATGGTCGAGAACGCGCACAAGCACCTCGAGCGGCGCAGCGACAAGAACGACGAGCGCGCGCGCGTCGAGGCGATCCTCGCCGCCTGCCGCGAGGTGGGCCCCGCGCTGTTCTTCTCGCTGCTGATCATCGCGGTGAGCTTCCTGCCGGTGTTCACGCTCGAGGCCCAGGAAGGGCGGCTGTTCGCGCCGCTGGCCTACACCAAGACCTTCGCCATGCTCGGCGGCGCGCTGTTGAGCGTGACGCTGCTGCCGATGCTGATGGTGTACCTGATCCGCGGCCGCATCCTGCCGGAGGAGAAGAACCCGCTGAACCGCTGGCTGATCGCCGCCTACCGGCCGGTGATCGACCTCGTGCTGCGCCATCGCCTCACCACCATCCTGGCGGCGGTGCTGGTCGCGGCGGCCTCGGTCTGGCCGGCCGCGAGGCTGGGCACCGAGTTCATGCCGACCCTGAACGAGGGCACGCTGTTCTACATGCCCACCGGGCTGCCCGGCATGTCGGTCAACCAGGCCTCGCAGATCCTGCAGAAGCAGAACCAGATCCTGAAGAGCTTCCCGGAGGTCGCCTCGGTGATCGGCAAGGCCGGCCGCGCCAACACGGCCACCGATCCGGCGCCGGTCGAGATGTTCGAGACGGTGATCAACCTCAAGCCCGAGTCGCAGTGGCGGCCGGGCATGACCACCGACAAGCTGATCGCCGAGATGGACAAGGCGATGCAGTTCCCCGGCATCGCCAATTCGTGGACCATGCCGATCCGCGCCCGCATCGACATGCTGTCCACCGGCATCCGCACGCCGATCGGCATCAAGGTCTTCGGCTCCAGCCTGGAGGAGATGGAGCGCGTGGCGCGCGAGATCGAGACCGTGGTGCGCAACGTGCCCGGCACCTCCAGCGCCTACGCCGAGCGCCTGACCGGCGGCCTGTACCTCGACATCGTGCCCGACCGCGCGCAGCTCGCCCGCTACGGCATCACCGTCGGCGAACTGATGGACACCATCGCCATGGCGCTCGGCGGCGAAGTGCTCACCACCACCGTCGAGGGCCGCAGCCGCTTCGGCGTGATCGTGCGCTACCCGCGCGATGCGCGTTCCGACCCGCAGCGCATCGAGCGCGAGGTGCTGGTGCCGGTGATGGCCGAGATGGGCAAGCCGCCGGCG
>JBHJND010000497.1:0-1930 GCA_048497655.1 Caballeronia novacaledonica | reverse complement strand
CGCGCCGCGGATCGCCGCGACCAGCAGGTCGTCCGGCCGCATGTTCCTGAACGCGCCCTTCGGCGCCTTGCCGATCGGCGTGCGCGCGGCGGCAACGATGTAGGCGTCCTGTACTTGACGGGTCATCTTTCGTATCTCCTGTCAGTTCCTGACCGGCTTCCCGGTCTGCAGCATGCCCATCATCCGTTCCTGCGACTTCGGGTGGGCGACCAGCTGCATGAAGTTCTTGCGCTCGAGGTCGAGCAGCCACTGCTCGTCGACCAGCGCGCCCGCCTCGACGTCACCGCCGCACAGCACCTCGGCGATGAAGGTCGCCAGCTGCATGTCGTGCGCGCTGATGAAGCCGCCGTCGCGCATGTTGACCAGCTGGCCCTTGATCGTCGCCACGCCCGAGCGGCCGGCGACCGGGAAGCCCTTCGGCTTCAGCGGCGGCCGGTAGCCGGTGGCGCCCATCGCGAAGGCCTCGCCGATCGCCGTCCACAGCAGCTCGTGGCTGTTGAAGACGATCACGTCCGACGGCTGCAGGTAGCCCATCGCCCGCGCCTCGTGCGCCGACTTGGCGACGTTGGCCATCGCCGCGTTCATGAACCAGTTCTTGACGAACGGGAAGACGTCGGTCTGCCCCGCCGCCTGCGCCGCCTGCGCCGCGCGCAGCGCGCCTTCCTTCAGGCCGCCGCCGGCCGGGATCAGGCCGACGCCGACCTCGACCAGGCCGATGTAGCTCTCCAGGTTCGCCACCCGGCGCGAGCAGTGCAGCAGCGTCTCGCAGCCGCCGCCGAGCGCCATGCCGCTGACCGCGGCCACCACCGGCACCTGCGAATACTTCAGCCGCATCATCGCCTGCTGGAACTTGGCCACTTCCGGACCGATCGCCTTCGCGCCGCCGGCCATGAACACCGGCAGCATCGCCTGCAGGTCGGCACCGACCGAGAACGGCTCGTCGGGCGACCAGATCACGAGTCCCCGGTAGCCGGCCTCGGCAAGGTCGACCGCCTTGTGCATGCCGGCCAGCACGCCCGGCCCGATCGCGTGCATCTTCGACTTGAGCGACAGGATCAGCACTTCCGCCGCGGCGCCCTGCTCGAGGTGCCAGATGCGCACCGAATCGTCCTCGAACACCGTCTTGCCGGCGGCGTGTCCGCTCACCGTGCTCTCTCCAGCCAGCTGCGCGCGGAAGATCTGCCGCGCGTACACCGGCAGCTCGGAGCGGCCGACGAACTTCTTCTTCGCCGGCGACCACGAGCCTTCCCTGGTGTGCACGCCGCCGGCCTTCGCCACCGGGCCGTCGAAGACCCACTTCGGCAGCGGCGCCTTGCTCAGCGCCTCGCCGGCGTCGATGTCGGCCTTGACCCAATCGGCGATCTGCTTCCAGCCGGCCGCCTGCCAGGTCTCGAACGGGCCGGTCGACCAGCCGAAGCCCCAGCGCAGCGCGAAGTCGACGTCGCGCGCGGTGTCGGCGATCGACTCCAGGTGCACGGCGATGTAGTGGAACGCGTCGCGGAAGATCGCCCACAGGAACTTCGCCTGCGGGTGGTCGGTCTCGCGCAGCAGCTTCAGCCGCTCCGCGGGGTCCTTCTTCTTCAGGATGCGCGCGACCAGCTCGTCGGCCTTGCCGGTCGACTCGACGTAGTCCTGCTTCGCCGGGTCGAGCACCTTGATGAGCTTGCCGTCCTTGCGATAGAAGCCGGCCTTGGCCTTCTGCCCCAGCGCGCCCTTCTCGACCAGCGCCTTGAGCACGGGCGGCGTGGCGAAGTGCTCGGCGAAGGGGTCGATCGACGGCGGCAGCGTTTCCTGCATGGTCCGGATCACGTGCGCCATCGTGTCCAGCCCCACCACGTCGGCGGTGCGGAAGGTGGCGCTCTTGGCGCGGCCGAGCTTGGAGCCGGTCAGGTCGTCGACCACGTCGTAGCGGATGCCGTACTTCTCGGCC
>JBHJND010000496.1:0-2907 GCA_048497655.1 Caballeronia novacaledonica | reverse complement strand
ACCGACTGAGCTATCGGGGAAAAGAGCGGGCGATTATAGCCATCCGGGCAGCGCCGACAATGCGGCGGTCAGCCGCGCAGCACAGCGGCGAGCGCGTCGCAGACGTAGTCCACGTTCTTCGAGTTCAGGGCCGCGACGCAGACACGGCCGGTCGAGACGGCGTAGATGCCGAACTCTTCGCGCAGCCGGTCGACCTGCGCCTTGTTCAGGCCGGAGTAGGAGAACATGCCGTTCTGCCTGAGCACGAACGAGAAGTCGCCCTCGATGCCGCGCGCCTTCATGCCCTCGACCAGCGCCCGCCGCATGGCCTTGATGCGGTTGCGCATCTCGGCCAGCTCTTCTTCCCACAGCGCGCGCAGCTTCGGGTCGGCGAGCACCGCCGCGACGATGCTGCCGCCGTGGGTGGGCGGGTTCGAGTAGTTGGTGCGGATCACGCGCTTGAGCTGGCTGAGCACGCGCGCCGACTCGTCGCCGCTGCCGGTGACGATGGTCAGCGCGCCGACCCGCTCTCCATACAGGGAGAACGACTTGGAGAATGCACTGGCGATGAAGAACGACAGGCCTTCGTCGGCGAACAGCCGCACCGGCGCCGCGTCGGCCTCGACGCCTTCACCGAATCCCTGGTAGGCGATGTCCATCATCGGCACCAGGCCCTGCGCCTTGCAGATCCGCGCCACCTCGCGCCACTGCTCGTGCGACATGTCGACGCCGGTCGGGTTGTGGCAGCAGGCGTGCAGGGCGATGATCGTGCCGGCCGGCGCGGCGCGCAGCGCGGCGCACATGCCGGCGAAGTTCAGGCCGTGGCTGGGCGCGTCGTAATAGGGGTAGCTGGCGACCTTGAAGCCGGCGCCCTCGAACAGCGCGCGGTGGTTCTCCCAACTCGGCTCGCTGATCAGGACCTGCGCGTCCGGATTGATCCGCTTGAGGAAGTCGGCGCCGATCTTCAGCGCCCCGGTGCCGCCGAGGGCCTGCGCGGTGACCAGGCGGCCGCTGCCGATCAACGGCGAAGCCGCGCCGAACAGCAGCTTTTGCACCGCCGCATCGTAGGCGGCGAGGCCCTCGATCGGCAGGTAGCCGCGCGGCACGCCAGCCTCGACCCGGGCGCGCTCGGCCTCGCGGACCGCGCGCAGCAGCGGAATCTTGCCGCTCTCGTCGATGTAGACACCGGCGCCGAGATTGACCTTGGTCGGCCGCGTGTCGGCGACGAAGGCCTCGGTCAGGCCGATGATCGGGTCGCGAGGGGCGAGTTCGACGCCTTGGAACGGTGAGGTCTGCATCGTTTTAATTTCAGATATTTAAGTGAAATACTTCGTGTTAAATGTCAAGAAATTGATGCGCTGCACTCTTGGCGGCGGAAACCCGCGCAGTCTACACGCAGGCGGACCGCGGCCGCCCGTTCGTGGGACTGCACGGCCTTGGTGCGTCGCTGGCCCGGGAGCCTGCGGCGGCCACCCCGCATTGAAGCGGCGGCGGCGCGGCTTCCCTCGAAGGCAGCATGTAACTGATTGAAAAATATAAGGTCGATAGAGTGAAGCGCCCAAGTCGGGGGCTAGGTTTTTTCGGACGCGCCGACTAAACTCCGCGGCTGGTTCGCGCCTATTGCGGCGCAATAACTCTCGTGACCCAAGTCAACTCCCAGTCGCCGTTCCGCCTTGCGCAGCCGTTCGCCCCAGCGGGCGACCAGCCGCAGGCGATCGCTCGGCTCATCGAGGGGCTGGGCGACGGACTGGCCTGCCAGACGCTGCTCGGCGTGACGGGGTCGGGCAAGACCTTCACGATGGCCAACGTGGTGGCGGCCATCGGCGTGCCGACGCTGGTGCTTGCGCCGAACAAGACGCTCGCCGCGCAGCTTTACGCCGAGATGCGGGAGTTCTTCCCCGACAACGCGGTCGAGTACTTCGTCTCCTATTACGACTACTACCAGCCCGAGGCCTACGTACCTTCCCGCGACCTGTACATCGAGAAGGACTCGAGCATCAACGAGCACATCGAGCAGATGCGGCTGTCGGCCACCAAGTCGCTGCTCGAGCGGCGCGACACGGTGATCGTGGCCACCGTCTCGGCGATCTACGGCATCGGCAACCCCGGCGACTACCACGCGATGATCCTGGTGCTGCGCCACGGCGACCGGCTGAGCCAGCGCGACATCATCGCCCGCCTGACGGCGATGCAGTACCGCCGCAACGAGACAGAGTTCGCCCGCGGCACCTTCCGCGTGCGCGGCGACACGATCGACATCTTCCCGGCCGAGCACGCCGAGGTCGCGGTGCGCATCGAGTTGTTCGACGACGAGGTCGAGTCGATCCAGCTGTTCGACCCGCTGACCGGCCGCATCCGGCAGAAGGTGCCGCGCTTCACGGTCTACCCGTCGTCACACTACGTCACGCCGCGGCAGACGGTGCTCAACGCGATCGAGACGATCAAGGTCGAGCTGAAAGGGCGGCTCGAGGAACTGATCGCCGCCGGCAAGCTGGTCGAGGCGCAGCGACTCGAGCAACGCACCCGCTTCGACCTGGAGATGCTTGGCGAACTGGGCTTCTGCAAGGGCATCGAGAACTACACCCGGCACCTGTCGGGGGCGATGCCAGGCGAGCCGCCGCCGACGCTGATCGACTACCTGCCCGCCGACGCGCTGATGATCGTCGACGAGTCGCACGTGACCATCCCGCAGCTCGGCGGCATGTACCGCGGCGACCGCTCGCGCAAGGAAACGCTGGTCGAGTACGGCTTCCGCCTGCCTTCGGCGCTGGACAACCGGCCGCTGCGCTTCGACGAGTTCGAGCGCAAGATGCGCCGCTGCGTGTTCGTCTCGGCCACCCCGTCGGCCTTCGAACTGGAGCGCTCCTCGCAGGTGGTCGAGCAGGTGGTGCGGCCGACCGGGCTGGTGGACCCGCAGGTCGAGGTGCG
>JBHJND010000495.1:0-2489 GCA_048497655.1 Caballeronia novacaledonica | reverse complement strand
GGTCGCCGAGGTGCTGAAGGCCGAGAAGCTGGTGATGCTGACCAACACGCCGGGCGTGCTGGACAGGAACGGCAGGCTGCTGACCGGGCTGACCTCGCGGCAGATCGACGAGCTGTTCGCCGACGGCACCATCTCGGGCGGCATGCTGCCGAAGATCTCCTCGGCGCTGGAGGCGGCGAAGAGCGGCGTAAACGCCGTGCACATCATCGACGGCCGCGTCGACCACTGCCTGCTTCTAGAGATCCTCACCGACGCCGGCGTCGGCACCATGATCAAGAGTCACTGAGGCCGTTGGCTGCGGCGTCCTTCCGGCGCGCAAAGGCGTGCCTGCGTTGCGGTTGATGCCGGGCCGCTCGCCCGGCAGCCGGCCGGCCGGTCCGGCCGGCGTGCACGTGCGACCCGAAGGGTCGCGTACACGCCGGCCGCCTGTCTGGTTCTTCGACCTCGACGACACGCTGCACGACGCATCGCACGCGATCTTCCGCGCGATCGACTCGCGGATGACGTCGTACGTCGAGCGGCACCTGGCGGTCGACCGCGCCGAGGCCGACCGGATCCGCCGCCAATACTGGCTGCGCTACGGCGCGACGATGCTCGGCCTGGTGCGTCACCACGGCATCGACCCGCACCACTTCCTGCGCGAGACGCACGACTTCGAGGTCGCCGAGCTGCTGCGCGCCGAGCGCGGCCTCGGGCGGCTGTTCGCGCGGCTGCCCGGCCGCAAGGTGTTGCTGACCAACGCTCCCGAGCGCTACGCGCGAGCCGTCGTGCGGGCGCTGGCAATCGACCGCCACCTCGGCGCCCGCTACACGATCGAGACGATGCGCCTGCACGGCACCTTCCGCCCCAAGCCCTCGCCCAGCATGCTGCGCCACATGCTCGCCCGCGAGGCAGTGCCGAAGGGCCTGGCCGTGCTGGTCGAGGACAGCGCCGCCAACCTGCGCGCGGCGCGGGCCGCGGGCTTCCGCACCGTGCTGGTGACGGGGCGGGGCCGGGGGCCGTCGCGCCGGCCGCGCAGCAGCTACATCGGCCTGCGCGTCCGCTCGGTGCTCGAAATTCCCCGCGCCCGCGCGCGCCTGCGCCGCTGAGCACCGACCGGCCGCCGAGCGGCGGCAGGTAAGCTTCCGGCCGATCATCTGCACGGCCAACGGAGTGGTTCATGGCGTCTCGCCCGGGTCTGATTCGCCGGTTCTTCGGCTTCATCTGGAAGTCGATCGGCTTCTTCCGCACGCTCGCGCTGAACTTGCTGTTCCTCGCCGTCGTCGCCGCCGTCGTCGCGGCGTGGTGGCAGGAAGGCCGTCCCAAGCTGGAACCGAACACTGCGCTGGTTCTCGACCTCGCCGGGCCGATCGTCGAGCAGCGCACCGGCGCACCGGCCAAGCTCACGGTGCTGCAGGCGCTGGCCGACCGCGAGCGCGAGACGCAGCTGCGCGACGTGCTGGCGGCGCTCGACGCGGCGGCGACCGACCCCAGGATCGGCCGCGTCCTGATCCTGCTCGACGACATGGGCAGCGCCGGGCTGGCCACCCTGCGCGAGATCGCCACCGCGGTGGGTCGGGTGCGGGCAGGGGGCAAGCAGGTGATCGCCTGGGGTTCGGCGCTCGACCAGCGCCGCTACTACCTGGCAGCGCACGCCGACCAGGTGCTGCTGCACCCGTTCGGCCGCGTCGTGCTGCAGGGCTTCGGCGGTTATCGCAACTACTACCGCGACGCGCTGGAGTCGATCGGCGTGACGGTGAACGTGTTCAAGGTCGGCCGCTACAAGAGCGCGGTCGAGCCGTTCTCGCAGAACGAGCCGTCGGAGGAAGCGCGGCGCGATGAGGCGGCGCTGCTGGGCGACCTGTGGTCGCAGTACACCTCGGCGGTCGAGACCGCCCGCCGGCTGCCCGTCGGCGGCATCGCGCGGCTGATCGACGAGTTGCCGCAGCGCTTCGCCGCCGTCGGCGGCGACTCGGCAAAACTGGCGCTCGAGGAAAAGCTGGTCGACGCACTGAAGACACGCGACGAGCTGCGCGCGATGATGATCGAGAAGGGCGCAGCCGATCCCGGGCACAAGAGCTTCCGCCAGATCGGCCTGGCGCAGTACCTGAGCACGCTGCCGGGCAAGGAGGGCAACGCGGTCGGGGTCGTCGTCGCCTCCGGCGAGATGCTCGACGGCGACCAGCCGCAGGGGCTGGTGGGCGGCCGCTCGACGGCCGAGCTCATCCGTCGCGCCCGCGAAGACGACTCGGTCAAGGCCGTCGTCCTGCGCGTCCGTTCGCCTGGCGGCAGCGTGTTCGCCGCCGAGCAGATCCGCCACGAACTGGAGGTCACCCGCAAGGCCGGCAAGCCGGTGCTCGTCTCCTTCGGCGACATCGCCGCCTCGGGCGGCTACTGGGCGTCGCTGTCGGCCGACGAAGTGATCGCCGACCCGGCCACGGTCACCGGCTCGATCGGCGTCTTCGCCCTGTTGCCGTCGGCCGACCGCGCCTGGGAGAAGCTGTCGCTGC
>JBHJND010000494.1:0-3621 GCA_048497655.1 Caballeronia novacaledonica | reverse complement strand
CGCCGCCGCGGCGTCACCGCGCTTGCGCGCGTTGGCGGCCAGCCCGAGCATCAGGTAGTACGGCGTGGCGGAGCGCTGCAGCTCGGCCTTGAGCAGCGCGTCGGAGTCGTCGAGCAGGCCGGCCCCGGCCAGCAGTTGCGCGGCGGCACTGACCACCGCCTCGCGCTCGTAACGGTCGGTCGACTCGCGCACGGTGCGATGCGCCACCGCGCGCACCTCGGTCTGCAATGCCAGCGGCAGCGGGCGCTTCGGATCGTCGACGCGCGCCAGCGCCATGCGGGCGTCGGTGGCGGCGATGCGGTCTAGCCTCGACAGGCTGCCGTCGGCCGCCTCGCGCGCGAGCACGCGGTCCCACTCGCGCAGCAGCTGCTCGCGTGCGGGGGTGCCAGGCGCGGTAAGGAACGCCGGCATCTTCTCGGTGGCTGCCGCCAGTTCGGCGAAGTTGGCCCGCGCCACGGCCGGCGAGGCCAGTGCGGCGCGCAGCCGCTGCAGCGCCGCGGCCTTGTCCAGCTGTCCCTTGTCGTCGGCGGCGTGGCTGGCGGCGCTCATCGCCTTGATCGCCAGGCGCGCCGACGCCTCCGGTGCGGCCGACGTCGACGCCACGGCCAGCTGCCACAGCGTCGGCGCCAGCTCACCGCGCGACAGCACCGCCTGCTCGTCGGTCTCCCACGAGTAGAAGGCGAGCAGCCGCCAGTCGTCGGCCGAGAGCACCTTGCCGGCCCGCGCGGCGGCGAGCAGCTGCTTCACCGAGCGGCCGCTCGCGGCGCCGAGCGCCAGCACCCTCATGTAGCTGTCGCCGTCGACCTCGCCCGGCAGCCGCGTGATTTCGGTTCCGTCGGGGCGGAACAGGATCATCGTCGGATAGGCGCCGACCTTGAAGCGCGCGCCGAGCTTCTGCGCCGAGGGCGCGTCGCCGTCGATGTAGACGGGAACGAACAGCCGCGAACGGGCGATGAAGTCCTGCCGGCTGAAGATGGTCGCCTTGACCTGGTTGCAGTACGGGCACCAGACCGCGCCCCAGTAGAGGAACAGCGGCTTGCGCTCCTGCCTGGCCCGCGCGAAGGCTGAATCGACGTCGCCCGCGTGCCAGGCGATGCCGGCCGGCGGCGCCTCGGCGGCAACGGCGCCGGGCGGCGGGCAGGCCACGAAGGCAAGGGCGAGCAGCGCGACGACGAGGCGCTTCATCGGCAATCCGCGGAAGGCAAGGGCGGCGACAGCGTACTCCGCCGTCCGCGGCGCCCGCAGGGTCAGCCGAACGTCACCCGGCGCAGCAGCGCCTCGAGGCCGATCACCGGTTTACCCCGGGGCGGCCCGCGCCCCGGGACTGCTGCCGTCGTGCAGGCGCTCAGGCCGCTTTCGCCGCCCGCTTCGCCGGCGCCTTCTTCGCCGTCTTCCTGGCGGCCTTCTTCGCCGCCGGCTTCGGCGCGGAGACCTTCTTCGCCACGCCGCTGGCCGCGCGCTTGACGGCGGCCATCGCGTCGTTCAGCGAGGAGCGCACGGTCTTGGCGGCCTTCTTCGCCACCCGCTCGACCTTCTTCTCCATCGCGACGACCTTCTTGTTGGCGCGCGCCTCGTCGAGCTTGGCGCGCACGGTCTTGGCCGCCTTCCTGGCGGCGCGCTGGACCTTCTTCTCCATCGCCATCAGCTTCTCTTTCGCCTGCGCCTTATCCAGCCCGGCCTTGACGCTCTTGACGGCCTTCCTGGCCGCCTTCTCGACCTTCTTCTCGACCGCCGCCAGCTTGTCCTTGGCCGTCGCCTCGGCCTTCGACGTGGTCCTCATGTCAGCCGCATGCGCCTTCTTGTAGCTCTGGATGTCCTTGAACTTCCCGCCCTTGTCGCGCACCGCATAAAGCTTGGTGCCCGACCGGCTTCTCATCGTGGTGCGACGCGTGGCCATCGATACTCCTTTGCGTTCGAAACACCGACGCGACGTGCATCGGCCAGTGCAATTGTTGCGCTCGAGGCGAAGCGGAACATGCTTCGCATCAGAAATCGTGCATTCAGCGCGCACATTGGAAGACCTGCTCTTGGACGAGCGCTACACGCCGGTGGCCTGCGCCATCAGCGCCCGCCAGCGGCGATAGCGCTCGCGCAGCCCGCGGTCCTCGCGCGGCTCGAAGAGGTCTTCGCCGGCGCCGGCGTGCCACTGCGCCGGGCGGCCGGCGGCGAGGTAGGCGATGCCGCGGGCGCTCGCCTCGGGATCGTCGCGCCGGTGCACCGGCACCCCGTTGAGCGACGCCAGCCGGCGGCACAGGCCGTCGAGCCGCGACACGCCGCCGCTGACGCGGATGCGCGAGAACGCCGGCACCCAGGGCGCCATGTGCTCGACGTTCGCCTGCAGAAGGAAGGCGATGCTCTCGACCAGCGCCACCGCCCTGGCCCACGGCTCGGCGTCGTCGCCGACGAAACGCGAGTCGAAGCGCGCCTGCCAGAACGGCCCGCCCAGGCCGGCGATGCCGTTGAGGAACAGCAGCGACGGCGCCGGCCGCTCGAGCCAGCCCGGCAGCCGCGCCGTCAGCCCGTCGAGGCCCGCCTGCGCCGACAGCCATTCGAGCCCCGCGCCGGCGCCGTTGACGTTGCCCTCGACCATGTAGACCGTGGTCGCGCCGTCGGCGAGGATGATTCCGGTCAGCTGGCGCGGCACGTGGCCCGGCGGCTGCATCAGCGCGCGCTGCACGAACGCGCTGGTGCCGACGTTCACGTACGCCGAGTCCGCTTCCGGCCAGCCGAAGGCGAACACCGCCGCCGACTGGTCGCCGTTGACCGCCGTCAGCGGCACCTCGATGCCGGCGCAGGCGAGCGTGCCCCAGTGCCGGCAGGTCGGCGCGCTCGCCGGCAGGCAGCCGGCGGGCAGGCCGAACAGCCGCAGCAGGTCGGGGTCCCAGTCGCGCGTGTGCAGGTTCCACAGCTGCGTGCGCGCCGCGCACTGCGGATCGGCCAGCAGCGGCCGCTCCTTCAGCAGGCGGAAGGCGAGGAAGCTCGCCATCGGCCCGAAGGCCAGCCGGCCCTCGTCGAGCGCCCGTCGCACCGCCGGCAGGTGATCGAGCGCCCAGCGCAGCTTGCTGGCGCCGTAGTGCGGCGACAGGTAGAGCCCGGTGCGCCGATGCACGTCGTCGCCGTGCGCCGCCAGCTCGTCGATCCAGGCGTGCATGCGCCGGTCCTGCCAGCTGAAGATCGGCGACAGCGGCGCGCCGCTGAGCCGGTCCCAGCACACGCAACTGGCACGCTGGCTCGACAGCCCGGCCGCGGCGAGATCGCGCGCGCGCGGCCCGAGCGCGCCCACTGCCTGCGCGACGGCAGCGTGCACCGAGGCGACGACCTCCTCGCCGTCGTGCTCGGCCCGGTCGGCCTGCGGCCGAAGCAGGGCGACTGCCTGCTCGCCACCGGCGACGATCCCGCCGCGCCCGTCGAACACCAGCGCGCGGCTGGCGTGCGTGCCCTGGTCGATCGCCAGCGTCAGCCGGCCATCGGGCGCCGCACGGCCCGCCGGTGCGTCGGCGCCGGCCTTCAGCGCGTCATCGCCCGGCATCGCGCGCGCCGCCGGGCATCGCCGCCGGCTGCGCCATCAGCGGCCCGCCGCCAGGTGATCGAGCAGCGAGTCGAGCAGCGGCGCCTGGCCCG
>JBHJND010000493.1:0-6138 GCA_048497655.1 Caballeronia novacaledonica | reverse complement strand
GGCGATCGAACGGCAGCAGCGCCAGGCCCTTGGGCCCGCCCGCCGCGGCGGGAATCGCCCGCGCCCGTCACGCCGAGCGGGTTGGTCTCGCAGGGCACCTCGATCAGGTCGACGTCGATCGGCGGCAGGTCGTCAGCGCGCGGCAGCGCGTAGTCCATGAACGAGCCGGTCAGCAGCTGCCCCTGGTCGTCGTAGACCACCTGCTCCATCAGCGCCTGGCCGACCGCCTGCGCGATGCCGCCGTGCACCTGGCCGGCGACGATCAGCGGGTTGATCACCCGGCCGACGTCGTCCACCGTCGTGTAGCGGACGATCTCGACCGCGCCGGTTTCCGGCTCGATCTCGACCTCGCAGACGTGGCAGCCGTTCGGCCACGACGGGCCGCCGACCTTCTGCAGCGTGCTGACGGCGATGCGTCGCTCCGGCTGCCGCGCGGCCAGCTCGGCGAGATCGATGCCGAGGTCGGTGCCGGCCACCGCAAAGCGGCCGGCCTGGTAGGCGATGTCGGCCGGCGGTGCCTCCAGCGCCTCGCCGGCCAGCTGCTTGCCTTCGTCGATCGCCTGGTTCGACGCGGTGAGCATCGCCGAGCCGCCGATGTACAGCGAACGGCTGCCCATGCTGCCGATGCCGGTGGCGACATCGCTGTCGCCCTGCACGATCTCGATCCGCTCGGCGTCGATCTGCAGCGTCTCGGCGAGGATCTGCAGGTAGCTGGTCTCGATGCCCTGGCCCATCGCCTGCATCGCGGTGAAGGCGCGCACGCGGCCGTCGGCCTCCACCTGCAGCCGCACCGTCTCCTCGTGCACCACGCCGGTCCACTCGAGGAAGGTCGACACCGCGCGGCCGCGCAGCCTGCCGCGCCCGGCGGACTCCTGCCGCCGCGCCGCGAAACCGGCCCAGTCGGCGGCGGCCCGCGCGCGCTCGAGGATGTGCGGGAAGTTGCCGGAGTCGAAGGTCTCGCCCATCGGCGTGCGGTACGGCATCGCCGAGGGCGGGACCAGGTTGCGCCGGCGCAGTTCGGCCGGGTCGATGTCCATCTCGGCGGCGGCGCGGTCCATCAGCCGCTCGATCAGGAAGATCGCCTCCGGCCGGCCGGCGCCGCGATAGGCGCCGACGACGTTGGTGTTGGTGATCACCGCCTGCGAACGCAGGTCGAGCGCCGGCACGTGGTACACGCCCGTGATCACCTTCGGCCCGACCATCAGGTTGATGATCGCCGCCGGCGCGTGGCCGAAGGCGCCGACGTTGCCGGCGATGCGCACGCGCAGGCCGAGGATGCGCCCCTGCGCGTCGAGGGCGAGCTCCGCCTCGGCCTGCTGGTCGCGGCCGTGGCTGGCGGCCTGGAACTCCTCGATGCGCGACGCCCGCCAGCGCACCGGCCGGCCGAGCCTGCGCGCCGCGTAGGCGCAGACCACGTCCTCCGCGTGCAGCAGCGTCTTCATGCCGAAGCCGCCGCCGACGTCGCCCACCGTCACCCGCACCTGCTCCGGCGGCAGGCCGAGGACTTTCGCCAGCGACTGCTGCATTCCCGAGGGGTTCTGTGAGGCGGCCTGCAGCGTCAGGCGGCCACCGGCGAAGACGGCGCGGGCGCCGCGCGGCTCGATCGTCACCGGCGACAGCCGCTGGTTCAGCACGGCGATCCGGGTCACGTGCTGCGCCTGCGCGAACACGGCGTCGCAGGCGGCGGCGTCGCCGAAGGCCGACACCGCGGCGACGTTGCCCGGCGCCTGCGGCCACAGCTGCGGCGCGCCGTCGGCGAGCGCCGCCTCGATCGAGGCGACCGCCGGCAAGGGCTGGTAGTCGACGAAGACCTGCGCCGCCGCCGCTTCCGCCGCGGCGCGCGAGGCAGCGACCACCGCCGCCACCGGCTGGCCGACGAAGCGCACCGCGTCGGTGGCGAGCGGCTGCAGCAGCGGCGTGCTCATCCTGTCCCCCGCGGCGTTCTTCAGCGCCGGATTGAGGGCGAAGCTGTCGACCCGGTCGGCGACCAGATCGGCGCCGGTGAACACCGCAACCACGTCCGCCGCCGCCCTGGCCTCGGCGACTTCCACGGCGCCCAAGCGCGCGTGCGCGTGCGGCGAGCGGACGAACACCAGGTGCAGGTCGCCCGGTTCGCCGAGGTCGTCGACGAAGCGGCCCTGCCCGGTCAGCAGCCGGTCGTCCTCGCGGCGCGTGATCGCCTGGCCGATGCCGAATTTCATCGGCTGCTCAGGCCCTCGGCGGCACGTAGCCAGACACCTGGTCCGCGCCGTCGCCGAAGAAGTACTTCTCCATCTGCGTCATCAGGTACTTGCGGGCGCGTGCGTCGGCCAGGTTGAGCCGGTTCTCGTTGACCAGCATCGTCTGGTGCTTCTGCCAGGCCGCCCAGGCCTCCTTGCTGACGCTCTCCCACAGCTTCTTGCCGAGTTCGCCCGGCACCGGCGGGAAGTCGAGACCCTCGGCCTCTCGGCCGAGCTTGATGCAGTGGACCATGCGTGCCATCGGGAATCTGCCTCTACAGGGACTTGACAAGGATCTGCGACCGGCGCTGCCAGTTGTACAAGTGCTGCCGCTCGACCGGCAGGCGGTCGATGTCGGCCAGCGCGAAGCCGCGCTTGAGGAACCAGTGCGCCGTGCGGGTGGTAAGCACGAACAGCCGGGCCAGGCCCGCGGCGCGGGCGCGGCTCTCGATGCGCTTGAGCAGCCGCTCGCCGTCGCCGTACTCGCGGTACTCCGGGTGCACGGTCAGGCAGGCCAGTTCGCCCATGCCGGCGGAAGGGAACGGATACAGCGCCGCGCAGCCGAAGATGAAGCCGTCGTGCTCCAGCACGGTGAAGCGGTCGATCTCGCGCTCGATCACCTCGCGCGGCCGCTTGACCAGCGTGCCGTCGGCCTCCAGCGGCTCGATCAGCTTGATGATCCCGCCGACGTCGTCGGCGCTCGCCTCGCGCAGCGCCTCGAGGTTCTCGGCCGACACCATCGTGCCGACGCCCTCGTGGGTGAACAGCTCGATCAGCACGCCGCCGTCGAGCGCGTGCGAGATCAGGTGGCAGCGGGCGACTCCGCCGCGGCAGGCGCGCAGCAGGTCGGCCAGTTCGGCCGCGGCTTCGTCGGCGACGTCGCCGGAGGCGATCCGCTGCTCCGCGTCGGCCACCGAAAGCTCGGCGATCAGCTCGCCGGCACGGTTGCGCACGCCGTCGATGTCGCTGACGAAGACCAGCTTGTCGGCCTTCAGCGCGATCGCCACGCTGGCCGAGACGTCCTCCACCGTCAGGTTGAACGCCTCGCCGGTCGGCGAGAAGCCCAGCGGCGACAGCAGCACCAGCGCGTTGCTGGCCAGCGTGAACTTCAGCGCCTCGACGTCGACCTTGCGCACCACGCCGGTGTGCTGGAAGTCGACGCCGTCGTGGATGCCCATCGGCCGCGCGGTGACGAAGTTGCCGCTGATCACGCGGATGCGCGAATTGGCCATCGGCGTGTTCGGCAGGCCCTGCGAGAACGCCGCCTCGATGTCCAGCCGGATCTCGCCGGCGGCTTCCTTGGCGCACTCCAGGGCCGCCGCGTCGGTGACGCGCACGCCGTTGTGGAAGCGCGGCTGCAGGCCCTTGAGCGACATCTGCGCCTGCACCTGCGGCCGCGAGCCGTGCACCAGCACCAGCCGGATGCCCATCGCGTGCAGCAGCGACAGGTCCTGCACCAGCGCGTTCAGCCGCCCGGCCTCGATCAGCTCGCCGCCGAAGCCGACCACGAAGGTGCGGCCGCGGTGCGCGTGCACGTAGGGCGCGACGTCGCGCAGCCAGGCGACGAATTGCGCCCGCGAGTCGAGCGCGGCCGGTGGCGTGGTGTCGTTCAAGGGTCTAGCGAAGGGCGGCGAGGGGAGCGGGCGATTATAGGGAGTGGCGTGCCTTGGCCGCCCGCCGCCTCGTGGCGGCCGGCGGCGGGCGCGGGGCCGACCAGGTTCGTCGCGCCGGGCCGGTCTTCGGCGATCATTCGCCGCATGCGCCGCGCCGGTCGACGGTCCGCCGATCGCTCCCGCCCGGGCCGGCCTTGCGAAGGGGACGACGATGACCGACTACGTTCTGCACGGCCGCCCGGGCTGGGGCTCCGCCATCGTCGAGGCGCAGCTGGCCTGGTACGGGCTGCCGTTTCGCTTCGTCGACAGCGGCGACCTGCTCGCTTCGGCGCAGGCGCAGGAGCGGTTGCGGCCGCTCAATCCGCTGGCGCAGGTGCCGGTGCTGGAACTGCCCGACGGCCAGGTGATGAGCGAGAGCGCGGCGATCACCCTGCACCTGGCCGACCTCACCGGCCGTGACGACCTCGTCCCCGGGCCGCGCCAACGCGAGCGCGCAGCCTTCCTGCGCTGGCTGGTGTTCCTCGTCGCCAACGTCTATCCGACCTTCACCTACGGCGACCTGCCGGAGCGCTTCGTCACGACCGCGGGCGCGGCGCCGGCCTTCCGCGGTGAGGTCGACGCCTACGCGCGCCGGCTGTGGGGCATCGTCGAGGCGGCGGCCGGCGCGCCGTGCTTCCTCGGCGAGCGCTTCTCGGCTCTCGACATCTACCTCGCGGTGATGACCCGCTGGCGACCGGGACGCTCCTGGTTCGCCGAACATGCGCCGCGCGTGCTCGCCGCGGCGCAGGGCGCCTCGGCGTTCGCGGCGCTGGCGCCGGTGTTCGAGAGGAATTTCCCGGCGGCGTCCTGAGCGCGGATGGCGCGCAGGCAGCCGACCGGCTCGGCCGCGGCGTGCGGCCCGCGTGACCGGCGGCGCGGGATCAGCGACCGCCGGAGACGTCGATGAAGGCGCCGGTCGAGTACGACGCCTCGTCCGACAGCAGCCACAGGATCGCCCGCGCCACCTCCTCGGCGGTGCCGCCCCGCTGCATCGGCACCGCGGCCTTGACGCGGTCGACCCGCCCCGGCTCGCCGCCGCTGGCGTGGATCTCCGTGTAGATCACGCCCGGCCGCACCGCGTTGACGCGGATGCCCTCGGCAGCGACTTCCTTGGCGAGGCCGATGGTCAGCGAATCGATCGCGCCCTTCGAGGCCGCGTAGTCGACGTACTCGCCGGGCGAGCCGAGCTTTGCCGCCATCGACGAGACGTTGACGATCGCGCCGCCGGCGCCGCCCAGCCCGGTCGACATGCGGCGCACCGCCTCGCGCGCGCAGAGGAACGAGCCGATCACGTTGGTTGCCAGCACCCGTTGCCAGCGTGCTGCGTCGGTGTCCAGCAGGGTCGTCTGCCGCTCGAGGATGCCGGCGTTGTTCACCAGCGCCGTGAGCCGGCCGAGCCGCGCGTCGACAGTCTCGAACAGCCGCAGCACGTCCGCCTCCTGCGCGACGTCGGCGGCGACGGCGAGCGCCTCGCCGCCGGCGCGCTCGATGTCGGCCACCACCGTGCCGGCTGCCGCGGCATTGCTGCGGTAGGTCAGGCACACCGCGTAGCCGCGCGCCGCGGCCAGCCTGGCGGTGGCCGCACCGATGCCGCGGCTGCCGCCGGTGACGAGGAGGATCGGCTTCATCGTGGGTCGCTCCGGTAGCGTGCACCGTAGCGGAATCGGCGCCGCCCGTCGACACGCGGAGCCCTTCCTATAATCGCCGCCCACTCCTGCCCGCGCCGAGGCAGCGCCCGCCGCTGCCCCACCCCGGATGTCCACTGCCGCTCGCCGCGCGCCGCTGCGCAACGCGATCCCGCCGATCACCTTCCCCGAAGAGCTGCCGGTCAGCGCCCGGCGCGACGAGATCGCGCGCGCCATCGCCGAGCACCAGGTGGTGATCGTCTGCGGCGAGACCGGCTCGGGCAAGACCACGCAATTGCCGAAGATCTGCCTGGAACTCGGCCGCGGGCGCCACGGCCTCATCGGCCACACCCAGCCGCGGCGCATCGCCGCCTCGACCATCGCCCGGCGCATCGCGCAGGAACTGGACACCGCGCCGGGCGAGGTGGTCGGCTACAAGGTGCGCTTCACCGACAAGACCCGCCCCGGCGCGTCGATCAAGCTGATGACCGACGGCATCCTGCTCGCCGAGACGCAGGGCGACCCGCAGCTGGCCGCCTACGACACGATCATCATCGACGAGGCGCACGAGCGCAGCCTCAACATCGACTTCCTGCTCGGCTACCTCAGGCAGCTGCTGCCGCGGCGCCCCGACCTGAAGCT
>JBHJND010000492.1:0-4274 GCA_048497655.1 Caballeronia novacaledonica | reverse complement strand
GGGCTGGCCGGCTACTTCGGCTACGACACCGTGCGGCTGTTCGAGAAGAAGCTGGCGAAGACCAAGCCCGACGACCTCGGCCTGCCCGACATCCTGCTGCTGCAGACCGAGGAACTGGCGGTGATCGACAACCTGACGGGGCGCGCCTACGTCATCGTCTACGCCGACGCCCGCCACCCCGAGGGCTACTCGCGGGCGCGCGAGCGACTGCGCGAACTGCGGGCGCGGCTGCACCGGCACATCGAGCCGCCGCACACGCGCGCCAGCGTGCGTCGACCGGAGCGGCGCGACTTCGCCAAGGAGGACTTCCTGCGGGCGGTGCAGCGCACGAAGGAATACATCGCCGCCGGCGACGCGATGCAGGTGGTGGTCGGCCAGCGCATCAGCAAGCCGTACGCCGACGCGCCGCTGTCGCTGTACCGCGCGCTGCGCACGCTCAACCCGTCGCCCTACATGTACTTCTACGACTTCGGCGATCACCAGGTGGTCGGCGCCTCGCCGGAGATCCTGGTGCGCAGCGAGGACCGGACCACCTCGACGGGAACTGAGCGCGTCGTCGCACTGCGGCCGATCGCCGGCACGCGGCCGCGCGGCGGCAACGTCGAGCAGGACGAGCAACTCGCTGCCGAACTGCTCGCCAACCCGAAGGAGCGCGCCGAGCACCTGATGCTCATCGATCTCGCGCGCAACGACGTCGGCCGCATCGCCGAGATCGGCTCGGTGAAGGTGACCGAGCAGATGGTGATCGAGCGCTACTCGCACGTGATGCACCTGGTCAGCCACGTCGAGGGCCGGCTGAAGGCCGGGATGACCAACCTCGACGTGCTGCGCGCCACCTTCCCGGCCGGCACGCTGTCCGGCGCGCCGAAGGTGCGCGCAATGGAGATCATCGACGAGCTGGAGCCCTCCAGGCGGGGCATCTACGGCGGCGCGGTCGGCTACCTCTCCTTCGCCGGCGACATGGACCTGGCGATCGCCATCCGCACCGGCGTGATCAAGGACAACGTGCTGTACGTGCAGGCCGGCGCCGGCATCGTCGCCGACTCGGTGCCGGAACTGGAATGGAAGGAGACCGAGGCGAAGGCGCGGGCGGTTCTCCGCGCGGCGGAGCAGGTCGAGGACGGCTTCGATGGCGACTTCTGAACTCATCGACCTGCGCAGCGACACCGTCACCCGCCCGTCGCCGGCGATGCGACGCGCGATGCACGACGCGCAGGTGGGCGACGACGTCTTCGGCGACGACCCGACGGTCAACCGGCTGCAGGCGCTGCTGGCGGAAATGCTCGGCTTCGAGGCGGGGCTGTTCATGCCGAGCGGTACGCAGAGCAACCTCGTGGCGCTGATGACGCACTGCCGGCGCGGCGACGAGTATCTGGTCGGGCAGAACGCCCACACCTACCGCTACGAGGGCGGCGGCGCGGCGGTGCTCGGCTCGATCCAGCCGCAGCCGCTGGAGAACGAGGCCGACGGCTCGATCCTGCTGGAGCGGATCGCCGCGGCGATCAAGCCCGACGACCCGCACTTCGCGCGCACGCGGCTGCTGGCGCTGGAGAACACCATCGGCGGCAAGGTGCTGCCGCTGCCGTACCAGCATGCGGCGACGACGCTGGCGCACGAGCGCGGGCTGGCCACGCACCTCGATGGCGCACGGCTTTTCAACGCGGCGATCGCACTGGGCGTGGCGCCGCGCGAGATCGCCGCCGGCTTCGACTCGGTGTCGGTGTGCCTGAGCAAGGGGCTGGGCGCGCCGGTGGGCAGCGTGCTGCTCGGCTCGCGCGAGTTCATCGACGGCGCGGTCCGCCCGCGCAAGATGCTCGGCGGCGGACTGCGCCAGGCCGGCGTGCTCGCCGCCGCCGGCATCCACGCGCTCGAGCACAACGTGGCGCGGCTGGCCGACGACCACGCCAATGCGCGGCGACTGGCCGATGCCCTGCGGCGGGTCGAGGCGCTGAGAGTCGACGGTCCGCACACCAACATGGTGTTCGTCACGGTGCCGGCGGAGCGGCTTGCCGCGCTCGAATCGTTCCTGCGCAGCCGCGGCATCCTGATCCTCGCGCGCTCCGCCGGCCTGCGGCTGGTGACGCACCTGGACGTCGACGCTGCCGGCGTCGACCGGGCGGCGGCGGCGTTCGGCGAGTTCTTCGCGCGGCATTGAGGAGCCGGCCATGCTGCTGATGCTCGACAACTACGATTCCTTCACCTACAACCTGGTGCAGTACTTCGGCGAACTGGGCGAGGCCGTAGCGGTGTTCCGCAACGACGAGATCGACTGCGACGGGATCTCGGCCTTGAAGCCCAACCGCATCTGCATCTCGCCGGGGCCCTGCTCGCCGACCGAGGCCGGCATCTCGCTCGAGGTGATCCGGCGTTTCGGCGGCAAGGTGCCGATCCTCGGCGTGTGCCTCGGCCACCAGGCGATCGGCCACGCCTATGGCGGCAAGGTGATCCGCGCCAAGGCGCTGATGCACGGCAAGACGGCGGCCATCGAACACTCGGGCGCGGGCGTCTTCGCCGGCCTGCCGAACCCGTTCACCGCCACCCGCTACCACTCGCTGGCGGTCAGCCGCGAGTCGCTGCCGGATTGCCTGCAGATCACCGCCTGGACCGCCGACGGCGAGATCATGGGGCTGCGTCACCGGACGCTGGCGGTCGAGGGCGTGCAGTTCCATCCGGAGTCGATCGCCTCCGAGTGCGGCCACCAACTGCTGAAGAACTTCCTGGCGCAGGAACGGCGATGACACGCAATCGATCGACGCCGGTCGTCCTGGTCGCAGCCCTGCTCGCGCCGGCGCTGGCCTCGGCCGGCGCGCTGGAGCACTGCACTCGGCTGGCGCCGAGCCGGGTGGAGGTCACGCCCTGCCTGCAGGCGGGGAAGAAGGCGATGACCGACGCGATGCTGGAGCAGTTCCTCGCCGTCGAGCAGTCGCTCGCCGAACTGGAGAAGGCCACCGGCCGCGGCGGCAAGGTGGCGGCGCTGAAGCAGTCGCAGCGCGACTTCGAGCGCTACCTGCACTCGCACTGCCAGGTCGTGCTGCGCGCCTACGACAGCGGCACCGGCGCGGCGCAGGCGCAGCTGGCCTGCGAGGTCGACCTGCTGCAGCAACGCGCGGAACTGCTGAAGCCGCTCGCCCCCGAGCAACCGAAGGCCAAGGAGTAACGATGTCGATCACCCCGACCGAGGCGCTGGTGCGCTGCATCGAGCACCGCGAGATCTTCCACGACGAGATGCTGTCGCTGTGGCGCAAGCTGATGAGCGGCGAGCTGACGCCGGTGCAGATCGCCGGCCTGACCATGGGCCTGCGCGTGAAGAAGGAGACGATCGGCGAGATCGCCGCCGCGGCGCAGATCATGCGCGAGTTCGCCACCAAGGTGCCGGTGGCCGACCAGACGAACCTGGTCGACATCGTCGGCACCGGCGGCGACTCTTCGCACACCTTCAACATTTCCACCGCGTCGATGTTCGTCGCCGCCGCCGCCGGCGCGCGGGTGGCCAAGCACGGCGGCCGCTCGGTGTCGTCGAGTTCCGGCGCCGCCGACGTTCTGGAGGCCTTCGGCGCCAACATCAACCTCGGCCCCGACAAGGTGGCGCAGTGCCTGGCCGAGACCGGCATCGGCTTCATGTTCGCGCCCAACCACCACGCGGCGATGAAGCATGCCGCGCCGGTGCGCAAGGAACTCGGCGTGCGAACGATCTTCAACATCCTGGGGCCCTTGACCAACCCGGCCGGGGCGCCGAACCAGCTGCTCGGCGTGTTCCACCCGGACCTGGTCGGCATCCAGGTGCGGGTGCTCGAGCGGCTCGGCAGCCGCCACGTGCTGGTGGTCTACGGCAAGGACGGCATGGACGAGGTTTCGCTCGGCGCGGCGACGATGGTGGGGGAACTGAAGAACGGCGAGGTGCGCGAGTACGAGATCCACCCGGAGGACTTCGGCCTGTCGATGGTGTCCAATCGCGGCCTGAGGGTGGGCAACGCCGCCGAGTCGCGGGCGATGGTGCTGGAGGCGCTGGAGAACACGCCGGGCACGCCGCGCGAGATCGTCGTGCTCAATGCCGGGGTGGCGCTGTACGCCGCCGATGCCGCCGGCTCGATCGACGACGGCATCCGCATGGCGCGCGAGGCGATCGCCAGCGGCGCGGCGAAGGCGAGGCTCGACGCATTCGTCGCCACGACGCGCAAGCTCGCTTCCTGACTTGATCGGAGGCGGGAGCCGGCCTGACACAATTCGCCGATGACCGACATCCTGCAGAAGATCCTCGCCGTCAAGAGCGAGGA
>JBHJND010000491.1:0-3201 GCA_048497655.1 Caballeronia novacaledonica | reverse complement strand
ATCATCATCGAGATGATCGTCTTGGCCGGATCCTTGCCGGTGCCGACGAAGCTGCAGAAGGTGAGCAGGTAGACGGCGAAGAACTCCGGCGGCCCGAACTTCAGCGCGAAGCTCGCCACCAGCGGCGCGAGGAAGGTGATCAGCAGCACCGCGACGAAGGCGCCGATGAACGAGCCGGTGAACGATGCGGTGAGCGCCTCTCCCGCGCGCCCCTGCTGGGCCAGCGGATAGCCGTCGAAGGTCGTGGCGACCGAGTGCGTCTCGCCGGGGATGTTGAACAGCACCGAGGTGATGGCGCCGGCAAACAACGTGCCCCAGTAGATGCACGACAGCATGATGATGGCAGAGGTCGGCTGCATCGTGAACGTCAGCGGCAGCAGGATCGCCACCCCGTTCGGCCCGCCCAGCCCCGGCAGCACGCCGATGACGATGCCCAGCACGATGCCGATCGCCATCATGCCGACGTTGTACCAGCTCAGGGCGACGGCGAAGCCGTGCAGCAGTGCGCCGAGATCCTCCACTTTCGTCCCCCTCGGCGCGCCTCAGTAGCCGAACCTGGCTTCCAGCGGTCCCTTCGGCAGCGGGACCTTGAACTGCAGCTCGAACAGCCAGAACAGCGCCACGCTCACCCCGACGCTGATGACGATCGTCTTCAGCCAGCCGAAGCGGTCCATCACCCGCATGAAGGCAGCGATGAACACCGCCGAGGCGACGTAGATGCCGACGAACTTGACCGCCAGCACGTAGGCGATGGTGGGCAGCAGCACCGCCATCACGTGCCGCAGACGGCCGAAGGTCACGAAGACACGGTCGCCGCTCCCCTTGGCGAAAACGGTGCGGAACAGCACCACCGAAGCAGCGACGCAGATGATCACGCCGATGCGCAGCGGGAAGTAGCCGGCCTCGGGCCCTTCCGGCGCCCAGCCGGCGCCGATCTTGTAGTTGTCGACGATCATCACGACGCCGACCAGGAAGAAGACGATCGCCGTCACCGCGCCGACCGTCCGCTCCGAGACCGCGCCGTGCATCCGCATTCCGCCGCCCTGCTGCTGCTCCACCGGCCCGCTCCTCAGCCTGCGACGGGCGGCACGCAGGATCGCTGTCGCACCGCCCCTGCCGGCGCCGCTACTTCTTCATGAAGCCCGCTTCGCTCATCAGCGTGCGGTGATAGGCGTCGTCCTTCTCCAGGAAGGCGGTGAACTCGGTGCCGGTCTGGAAGGTTTCCTTCAGCGCGTTGCGCGCGACGTACTCCTTCCACTCCGGCGTCTCGACCACCTTGCGCAGCACGCCGACGTAGTACGCCGCCTGCTCGGGGGTCGTGCCGGGCGGCAGGAAGAAGGCGCGCAGCATCTGGTAGGTGACGTTGACGCCGGACTCCTTGCAGGTCGGGATGTCCGCCCACGACTCGTCCTTGGTGATCTTCTCCTTGTAGGCCATCCGCTGGTCGGAGAACACGCACAGCGCGCGCACCTGCCCGGCGCGCCACTGGGCGATGTTCTCGCTCGGGTTGTTGACATTGGCGTCGGTGTGCTTGCCGACCAGCTGGGTCGCCGCCTCGCCGCCGCTCTTGTAGGGGATGTAGGTGAACTTGGCGCCGTAGACCTTATCCAGCGCGAAGGTGATCAGGTGGTCCTCGCGCTTGCTGCCGGTGCCGCCCATCTTGAACTGGCCGGCGGGCGCCGCCTTGACGGCGTCGAGGAACTGCTTTGGCGTCTTGTAAGGCGTCTCGGCGTTGACCCACAGCAGGAACTCGTCCATCGCGATCATCGCCACCGGGTTCATCTTGCGCCACTCCAGCGGCAGGCCGGTGGCCATCGGCAGCGTGTAGATCAGCGAGAACGCCACCAGCACCTTGTGCGGGTCGCCCTTCGACTCCTGCACGTCCATCGCGCCCTCGGCGCCGCTCGAGCCGCCCTTGATCTGGATGATCGTCGGCTGCTTCATCAGCTGGTACTTGCTGATGATGCTCTGGATCACCCGCGCCATCTGGTCGGAGGCGCCGCCGGCGCCGGCCGGCACGATGATCTCGACCGGCTTGGTCGGCTGCCACTCCGCGGCCTGCGCGCCGGCGGCCAGCGCGCCGGCGAGCACCGCCGCCGCGGCGGCGCAGCGTGCGAACTTCGGGATCGATTGCAGTGTCATGTCGTGCCCCCTCTCGGTGATTGCCGAATCCTCGATGCGGTCAAGAATCCCGCCGGCGCTTGCTCAGGCCGCGCGTGCCAGTGCGGCGCCGCGTCCCGCGGCGCTGCCGGCGAGTACCTCCATCGCCGCCTGCAGGCCGCCCGCACGATGCGGCACCCCGGCCAGCGCCAGCCCCATCTCGACGCCGGCCAGCGTGCCGGCCAGCGTCAGGTCGTTGAAGTCGCCGAGGTGGCCGATGCGGAAGACCTTGCCCTTGACCTTCGACAGGCCGGTGCCGAGCGACATGTTGAACTTCTCGAGGATCAGTGCGCGCAGCGCGTCGGCGTCGTGCCCCTCGGGCACCAGCACCGCGGTCAGCGAGTCGGAGTACTCGGCCGGATTGCGGCACAGGATCTCCAGCCCCCAGGCGCGCACGGCGGCGCGCGTCGCATCGCCGTGGCGGCGGTGGCGGGCGAACACGTTGGCCAGTCCCTCGGCGAGCAGCTGGTCGAGCGCCGCCGACAGGCCGTACAGCAGGTTGGTCGACGGCGTGTAGTGCCAGAAGCCGCCCTTGTTGGCCTCGATGATCTCGTCCCAGCGCCAGTAGCTGCGCGGGAACTTCGACCTGGCCGCGGCGGCGAGCGCCTTCTCGCTCACCGCGTTGAAGCCCAGCCCCGGCGGCAGCATCAGCCCCTTCTGCGAGCCCGCGACGGTGACGTCCACCCCCCACTCGTCGTGGCGATAGTCGATCGAGGCGAGCGACGAGATGGTGTCGACCAGCAGCAGCGCCGGATGCCTCGCGGCGTCGATCGCCCGCCGCACGGCCGGGATGCTCGAGGTGACGCCGGTCGAGGTCTCGTTGTGCACCACGCAGACGGCCTTGATCGCGTGCCCCTTGTCCTCGGCCAGCCGCGCCTCGATACGCGCCGCGTCGACGCCGCAGCGCCAGTCGCCGGCGATGAACTCCGGCTTCAGGCCGAGGTTCTCCGCCATCTTCTTCCACAGCGAGGCGAAGTGGCCGGTCTCGTACATGAGCACCGCGTCGCCCGGCGACAGGGCGTTGACCAGCGCCGCCTCCCA
>JBHJND010000490.1:0-4419 GCA_048497655.1 Caballeronia novacaledonica | reverse complement strand
GAGTCGCGCACCCGCTGCGCCAGCGTCGTGCGCGCCGATGCATCGGTCTCGACGACCTGCACGCGCCAGCCGGCGGCGTGGAAGATGGCGGCGATGTCGCGTCCCATGGTGCCGCCGCCGACGACCACCAGAGATTCACCGGACTTCACGATACCGCTCCTCGACCCGCGGTCGACGGCGACGCCGTCGGCCGTTGCACCCTGCCCGCTGCGCATTATCGGCGCTCGCCGGCCACCGGCACGCAGTGCGACCGCCTGCATTGCTGCAATACTTCACGCTGCTGGCAGCCCTCTACTCCCGGAGCGCGGCAATGATCGAAACGGCAGAAAAGCGCGTCCTCGGCAACGTGATCCGCCTGCACCCGCGCGACAACGTGGTGGTGGCGCGGACCGACATCGCGCTCGGCGAACCGATCCCGGGCGAGAACCTCGTCAGCCGCAGCCAGGTGCCGGCCGGCTACAAGATCGCCGCGCGACCGATCGCCGGCGGCGAGCCGATCCTCAAGTACAACGTCGTGGTCGGCTTCGCCGCCGCCGACATCGCGCCGGGCTCGCTGGTTCACGGCCACAACACCGAGTTCCGCGAGTTCGACCGCGACTACGCGCACGCCTCGGAATACCGGCCGGTCGACTACCTGCCGGCAGCCGAGCAGGCGACCTTCGAAGGGATCGTCCGCGCCGACGGCCGCGTGGCGACGCGCAACTTCATCGGCATCCTGTCGACGGTGAACTGCTCGGCCACCGTGGTGCGGCGGATCGCCGAGTGGTTCACGCCGGAACGGCTGGCGGCATATCCGAACGTCGACGGCGTGGTAGGTCTCGCCCACTCGCTCGGCTGCGGCATGGAGATGAGCGGCGAGCCGATGGCGCTGCTGCGGCGGACCATCGCCGGCTACGCGCGCCAGCCGAACTTCGCCGCCGTGCTGATCGTCGGCCTGGGCTGCGAGCGCAACCAGATCGGCGGCCTGCTGGCCGACGAGCGCCTGGAGGTCGGGCCGCGGCTGCGGACCTTCGTCATGCAGGAGGCCGGCGGCACGCGCGCGACGATCGAGGCCGGCGTCGAGGCGGTGCGCACCCTGCTGCCGGAGGCCGACCGCGTGCGGCGGCAGGCGGTGCCGGCCAGCCACATCACCGTCGGCCTGCAGTGCGGCGGCTCGGACGGCTTCTCCTCGATCACCGCCAACCCGGCGCTCGGCGCCGCCGTCGACCTGCTGGTGCGCCACGGCGGCACGGCGATCCTGTCGGAAACGCCGGAGATCTACGGCGTCGAGCACACGCTGACCCGCCGCGCCGTCTCGCGCGAGGTCGGCGAGAAACTGGTCGCGCGCATCCGCTGGTGGAAGGACGAGTACTCGGTCGGCCGCGACGTGCAGATCAACGGCCGCGTCAGCCCCGGCAACCAGGCCGGCGGGCTGGCCAACATCTTCGAGAAGTCGCTCGGCTCGTCGATGAAGGGCGGCACCGGGCCGCTGATGGAGGTCTACCGCTACGCCGAGCCGGTCACCGCGAAGGGCCTGGTGTTCATGGACACGCCGGGCTACGACCCGGTGTCGGCCACCGGCCAGATCGCCGGCGGCGCCAACCTGATCGCCTTCACCACCGGCCGCGGCTCGATGTTCGGCGCCAAGCCGGTGCCGTCGATCAAGCTGGCGACCAACACGCCGATGTTCCGCCGGCTCGAGGAGGACATGGACATCAACTGCGGCGAGGTGCTCGACGGCACCGCGTCGATCGACGAGATGGGCAGCCGCATCTTCGACCTGATGCTGCGCACCGCCTCCGGCGAACGGTCGAAGAGCGAGCTGCTCGGCCTCGGCGACCACGAGTTCGTGCCCTGGCAGATCGGCATCATGAGCTGACGCCGCGCCGGCGGCGACCGGGCGCCGCCGTCAGGCCGGCTTCTCGCGCCGCAGCGCCTGCAGCGCCACCGCCGCGGCGGCGCAGCCGAAGCCGACGACGTCGCTCGTCGCACCCGGCAGCACCAGCGCGAAACCGGCGACGATGAACAGCAGTCGCTCCAGCGGCGTGGTGCGCTTCATCGCCCAGCCCTGGAATCCGGAGGCGATCGACGCGATGCCGACCGCGGCAGTGAAGGTGATCCAGGCGATCGACCACCAGTCGGCGTTGGCCAGGTTCTTCATCGAGCCCATCAGCAGCAGGCCCTGGCCGGTCGGGTCGATGACGAACATGAACGGCAGCAGGAACGCCGGCACGGTGTACTTCCAGCACTGCAGCGTCGTCTTGTACGGGTCGCCGCCGGTGATGGCGGCGGCGGCGAACGGCGACAGCGCGGTCGGCGGCGAGACCTCCGACAGCACCGCGTAGTAGAAGATGAACATGTGGGCGGCGAAGTCGGGCACGCCCAGCTTGATCAGCGCCGGCGCGGTGATCACCGCGCAGATGATGTAGGAGGCGGTCACCGGCACGGCCAGGCCGACGATCCACACCACCAGGGCCGTGAACAGGGCAGTGAGCAGCAGCGAGCCGCCCGCGTAGTCGATCACGATGCTGCTGAACTTCAGCCCCAGGCCGGTCAGCGTCACCACGCCGACGATGATGCCGGCGCCGGCGCAGGTCGCCGCCACGTTGACGACGCCCACCGAGCCGCCCTCGAGCGCCTTGACCAGGCCCGAACCGTACAGGCCGCGCCAGAACGGCACGCGTCCGCGCAGCAGGTCGTACGGGATCAGCGCGCACTTCCGGTGCAGGAAGCTGGTGACGAAGGTGGCGAAGGTCGCCCAGAACACCGATAGCACCGGCGAGAAGCCCATCATCATGAAGACGACGATCGACACCAGCGACAGGAAGTGGAACCAGTACTGCCTCGTCAGGTTCCACACCGAGTCGACCTTGGCGATCGTCGCCTCGTGCATGCTGTACTTGCGCGCATCCAGCTCGACCATCAGGAACAGCGCCAGGTAGAACAGCACCGTCGGGATGGTCGCCATCAGGATCACGTCGAGATACGAGATCTTCAGGAACTCGGCGATCAGGAAGGCGGCCGCACCCAGCACCGGCGGCGAGATGATCGCCCCCAGCCCGCCGGCGGCGAGCAGTCCGCCGGCGGCGTTCTTCTCGTAGCCGGCCTTGGCCAGCATCGGGTAGGCCACCGAGCCGATAGTCACCGTGGTGGCCACGCCGGAGCCCGAAGGGCCGCCGAGCAGGAACGACGACAGCACCACGGTGCGACCGACCCCGGTCGGCTTGCCGCCCATGGCGGAGAAGGAGAAGTCGATGAAGAACTTGCCGGCACCGGAGAACTGCAGGAAGGCGCCGAAGATCGTGAACAGGATGATCAGCGAGGAGGAGACGTCCACCGCCACGCCGTAGATGCCTTCCAGCGTCATGTACATGTGGCCGATCAGTCGGCCGACCTCGTAGCCCTTGTGGGTCCACGGCGGCGGCAGGTAGGGGCCGAACAGCGCGTACAGCAGGAAGCAGGTGGTGACGATCGGCATCACCCAGCCGTTGGTCCGCCGCATCGCCTCCATGACGAGCAGGATCAGCGCGACGCCGAAGGCGATGTCGGTCGGGTCGGGCAGCGTGTTGCGGTCGGTGAAGTCGTCGCCGCCGACGATCAGGTAGACGACGATGGCGATCGACGCCGCCGCCGCCAGCCAGTCCCACCACATGATCCGGTGGCGCCAGGACTTGCCGACCGGGAAGGCGAGGAAGCACAGCACCAGGATCATCGCCACGTGCAGCGGCCGCAGCGTCTGCGTCGGCACGATCTCGTAGGCCGCATACAGGTGGAACGCCGAGATGGCGACCGCCAGCAGCGTGACGAACACGCCCAGCCAGCCTTTCAGCTTGTTGGCGTGCCCCTCCTCCTCCTCGATGAACTCCTCCGCCCTGGCCAGCGCCTCTTCGCTGATCGCGACGTCCGGCTGGTGCTGCAGGTGCGCGTGTTCTTCGCTCACGTCGACCTCTTTCGCGGGCTGCCCATGAACAAAGGCCCCGCCTGCTTGCGGCGCAGAGTCCCTGGCTCTGCGCCCCGGCCGGCGGGGCCCGTCGCTGCCGATGCTCCTAGTTGACCTTGACGCCCTTCTCCGCAAAGTACTTCAGGGCGCCCGGGTGGAACGGCACCGGCGTGGCGGACGCCTTCTGGTTCTCCAGCTTGAAGTTGGCCGCCTCCTTGTGCACGGCGACGATGTCGTCGCGCTTGTCGAAGATCGTCTTGACGATGGTGTAGGCGGTCTTCTCGTCCATGTTCTCGTTGGCGACCAGGATGTTCATCACCGTGGCTTGCCTGTTGTCGGCGTCCATGCCCTTGTAGGTGTCCTTGGGAATCACGTCCTGCACGTACAGGTCGCCCCACTTGGCGTTCATCACCGCCACCAGATCGGCGTGGTCGATCATCTTGATCTTGGTCCCCGGCGTGTTGGCCAGGTCGGTCACCGCCGCAGTGGGCAAGCCGCCG
>JBHJND010000489.1:0-12661 GCA_048497655.1 Caballeronia novacaledonica | reverse complement strand
CGTCGTCGCGGTCGGCCTGCTGCTGCGGGTCGACCTGGAGAGCCGGGTGCTGATGCGTGGAGGCCGCGCATGAGCGCGCCGGGCAGCCCCAAGCGCGAATCCCTCGAGCGTCGGCGAGAGGGCGGCCCGGCGAGCCACCTGATGGTCGTCGCCGCCGGCACGGGCGGTCACGTGATGCCGGGCCTGGCAGTGGCCGAGGCGCTGCGCGGCCGCGGCTGGACCGTGTCCTGGCTCGGTACGCGCAGCGGCATGGAACGGTCGCTGGTCGAGCCGCGCGGCATCACATTCGACGCGATCGACTTTTCCAGCCTGCGCGGCAAGGGCATCGGCACGCTGCTGCTCGGCGGCCTGCGCCTGCTGCGTGCCATGTGGCAGAGCCGAAGCGCGATCCGCAGCCGTCGTCCCGTCGTCGTCTTCTCGACCGGTGGCTACGTCGCCGTGCCGGCCGGGCTTGCCGCCTCGTCGGCCAGCGTGCCGCTGGCGCTGCTCAACGCGGACGCGGCGCCGCTGCTTTCGACCCGACTGCTGCGCTCGCTCGCCTCGGCGGTGTTCTGCGGCTTCGACGGCGAAGCGGCGAGGGTCGCCGGCGCCCGCGGCCTGGTAACCGGCAATCCGGTCCGGGCCGAGATTGCCGCGCTGCCGCCGCCGGCGCAGCGCTTCGCCGGCCGCGACGGACCGCTGAAGCTTCTGGTGATCGGCGGCAGCCTGGGCAGCCAGGTGCTGAACGAGACCGTGCCGGCTGCCCTGTCGCTGCTGCCCGAGCAGGGTCGGCCGGTCGTCGCGCACCAGTGCGGCGGGGCCAATGCGCCGGCCACGCGCGCCGCCTATGAACGCGCCGGCGTGACCGCGGAAGTGCTGCCCTTCATCGACGACATGGCGGGTCGCTACGGCGAGGCGGACATAGTGATCTGCCGTGCCGGCGCCATCACCGTCACCGAACTGGCGGCGGCAGGAGTCGCCTCGCTGCTGGTGCCGCTGGTCGTCTCCACCACGTCGCACCAGCGAAGCAACGCCGAGTTCATGGCGGCGCAGGGGGCGGCGGTTCATCTGCCGCAGGCGGAACTGTCGGCCGGGCGACTCGCGGCCGTGCTTAGTGATCTGACCCGCCAGCGTCTGCTCGAGATGGCGGACAGGGCGCGCGCGATCGGCCGCCCGGAGGCGACACGGGTGGTCGCAGACGCGATCGAACACATCGCGCGCGAGGCGGGGCGATGAAGCACGCCGTCCGCCACATCCACTTCGTCGGCATCGGCGGCGCCGGCATGAGCGGCATTGCGGAGGTGCTGCTGAACCTTGGCTACGCCGTCAGCGGCTCGGACGCGGCCGAAAGCAGCGCCACGCGACGGTTGTCCCGGCTGGGCGCCAGGGTCTCGCTCGGCCACGCGACGGAGCAGATCGAGGGCGCCGACGCCGTGGTGACCTCGACTGCGGTGCGCAGCGACAACCCGGAGGTCATCGCCGCGCGCGCCCGCCGCATTCCGGTGGTGCCGAGGGCGGTGATGCTCGGCGAGCTGATGCGGCTGAAGCAGGGCATCGCGATTGCCGGCACGCACGGCAAGACCACCACCACCAGCCTGGTGGCCAGCGTGCTCGCTGCCGGCGGGCTCGATCCTACCTTCGTGATCGGCGGCCGGCTGAATTCGGCCGGCGCCAACGCGCGTCTGGGCGGCGGCGAGTACATCGTCGTCGAGGCGGACGAATCGGATGCCTCGTTCCTGAACCTGATGCCGGTGATGGCCGTGGTGACCAACATCGACAACGACCACATGGAGACCTACGGCCACGACTTCGCGCGACTGAAGGGCGCTTTCGTCGACTTCCTGTCGCGGCTTCCCTTCTACGGCCATGCCGTGCTGTGCGTCGACGATCGCCATGTGCGCGAGATCCTGCCGTTCGTATCGAAGCCGCTGCTGACCTACGGCTTCGCCGCCGATGCCCAGTACCGCGCCGTCGACGCGCTAGCCGAGGGAACGAAGATGCGCTTCACCGCGCTGCGCGAGGGTGCCGCCCCGCTCGAGGTGCAGCTGAACCTGCCCGGCCGGCACAACGTCGCCAACGCGCTGGCGGCGATTGCCGTAGCTACCGAACTAGGCGTTGCCGACCACGCGATCCTCGCCGGCCTGGCGAGCTTCACCGGCGTCGGGCGCCGCTTCGCCCGCTATGGCGAGGTGGCGATCGCCGGCGGCAGCTTCACGCTGATCGACGACTACGGCCATCACCCGGTCGAGATCGAGGCCACGCTCGCCGCTGCGCGCGGCGCCTACCCGGACCGGCGCGTCGTGCTGGCGTTCCAGCCGCACCGTTACACGCGGACGCGCGACTGCTTCGAGGACTTCGTGCGCGTGCTGTCGACTGCCGACGCGCTGCTGCTGGCAGAGGTCTATCCGGCCGGCGAGGCGCCGATCGTCGCGGCCGACGGCCGCGCGCTGGCGCGCGCCCTGCGCGTCGCCGGCAGGGTCGAGCCGGTGTTCGTCGAGAGCATCGAGGCGATGCCGCAGGCAATCGTCGATGCGGTCCGACCCGGCGATCTTGTGATCACGATGGGTGCCGGCTCGATCGGCCAGGTGGCCGGCAAGCTGGCACCGCAGGAGGGAGCGGAGTGAGCGGCGAGGCTGCGCGGGACCCGAGGTACTTCGGCAAGGTCGGCGTGCTGTTCGGCGGCCGCAGCGCCGAGCGCGAGGTGTCGATCATGTCGGGCACCGGCGTGCTGCAGGCCCTGCGCGGGCGCGGCATCGATGCGCACGCCTTCGACCCGGGCACGCAGACGCTCGCCGAACTGGAGGCGGCGCGCTTCGACCGCGTGTTCATCGCCCTGCACGGCCGCTTCGGCGAGGACGGCACCATCCAGGGCGTCCTGGAGACGCTGCGCGTGCCCTACACGGGAAGCGGCGTGCAGGCATCGAGCATCGCCATCGACAAGCTGGTCACCAAGCGGCTGTGGGCCGCGGAAGAGATCCCGACGCCGGCCTGGCGCGAACTGCACGCGCACACCGACTTTCGCCGGGTCGTGGCCGAGCTTGGCGAGGCGCTGATCGTCAAGCCGGTACGCGAGGGGTCAACCATCGGCATCACCAAGGTCACGACACACGACCGCAACGAACTGGCGGCCGCGTTCGAGACGGCGCTGCGCTACGACGACGTGGTGATCGCCGAGGAACTCGTCGCCGGCCGCGAACTGACCTGCGCGATCCTTGGCGGCGGCTCCGTGGCGCGCGCCCTGCCGCTGGTCGAGATCCGCGCTCCCGGCGCCAACTACGACTACCAGAGCAAGTACTTCAGCGACGAGACGCAGTACCTGTGTCCGGCGCCGATCGACGCCCGTCTGGCGGAGGAGATCCAGGCCCTTTGCGTGCGCGCCTATGCCGTGCTCGGTGCCAGCGGCTGGGGGCGGATCGACGTGATGCTGCACCAGGACGCGCGCGGCGACCGGCCGTACCTGCTTGAGCTGAACACCTCGCCGGGCATGACCTCGCACTCGCTGGTTCCGATGGCAGCGAAGGCGGCCGGCATCGACTACGCCGAGCTGGTGCTCGAGATCCTCTCGCACGCCGCGCTGGGAGTCCGCGCATGAAGGCGCGCGAGCCCGCTCCGCTGCTCAGCACGCGCGCGATGCGGCGTGCGGCCGTGCTGACGTTCGCGACGGCGATCGCGCTGCTAGCGGTCGGCGTGGCCGGCTGGTTCTTCCAGCGGCCGTGGTTCGACCTGCGCCACATCGAACTGCGAGCTGCGGATGCTGATGGCCTGCGGCACGTCAACGCCAATGTCGTTCGGGCCGCGGCGGTGGGACGCCTGAGCGGCAATTTCTTCACGATGCGCCTGGAGGATGCGCGCCGCGTGCTCGAGTCGGTGCCCTGGGTCGCCGCTGTCTCGCTGCGCCGCGCCTGGCCCGATCGGCTGGTCGTGACGCTGACCGAGCACCGCGCGATTGCCGTCTGGAGCGACGGGCGCCTGCTTGCCGACAGCGGGCTGCTGTTCGTCGCCAACGTGGCCGAGGCGGAGGCTTACCGACCGCTGGCGGAGGTCGACGCGCCGCCGCGCTTCAGCGCGGAGGTCGCACGGCGCCTGCCGCAGCTGGCGGCGTGGGCGGCCTCGCTCGGCACGCCGCTCGAAGCGGTCGAACTGTCGGACCGCGCAAGCTGGACCCTGCGCACCGAAGGCGGGCTGACGATCGCGGTCGGCCGCGACGACCCGCCGGGTCGACTCGAGGAGCGCCTGGCCCTGATCGCCGCCCACTACCCGGCGATGGCGGCGCAAACCGGCGCCGAAATACGTCGCATCGACGCGCGCTACCCCAAGGGCTTTGCCGTCGCCGCTGCCCCCCGCAAGAGACCATGAGAACCGAAAGCAAGGACATCATCGTCGGCCTGGACGTCGGCACCTCCAAAGTGGTCGTCGCCGTCGCCGAGTTCAATCCGGACGGCCCGTTCAATGTGATCGGGCTCGGCCAATCGGCCTCCGAAGGGCTGCGGCGCGGCGTGGTGGTCAACATCGAGGCGACGGTGCAATCGATCCGGCGCGCCCTCGAGGAAGCCGAGATGATGGCCGCCTGCCGGATCGGCGAGGTCTACACGGGCATCGCCGGCAGCCACATCCGCAGCGTCAATTCCAGCGGCATGGTGCCGATCAAGGACCGCGAGGTCTCGGCCGCCGACGTGGCGCGGGTGATCGAGACCGCGCGCGCCGTGAACATCCCGACCGACCAGCAGGTCCTGCACGTGCTGACCCAGGAGTTCATCGTCGACGGCCAGGAGGACATCCGCGAGCCGATCGGCATGAGCGGCGTGCGGCTGGAAGTGAAGGTGCACATCGTGACCGGAGCTGTGTCGGCGGCGCAGAACATCGTCAAGTGCGTGCGTCGCTGCGGGCTGGAGGTGCAGGACCTGGTGCTGCAGCCGCTCGCCTCGAGCATGTCGGTGCTTACCGGCGACGAGAAGGAGCTCGGCGTGGCGCTGATCGACGTCGGCGGCGGCACGACCGACATCGCGATCTTCACCGGCGGAGCGATCCGGCACACGGCCGTGATCCCGATCGCCGGCGACCAGATCACCAACGACATCGCCATGGCGCTGCGCACGCCGATCCCGGACGCCGAGCAGATCAAGCAGCGCTACGGCGTGGCCAAGGAGGTGCTGGCCGATCCGAACGACCGCATCGAGATTCCCGGCGTCGGCGACCGGGCGCCGCGCCTGCTGTCGCGCCAGTCGCTGGCGGCGGTGATCGAGCCGCGTGTCGAGGAACTGTTCACGCTGGCGCACAAGGTGATCCGCGACTCCGGCTACGAGGAGATGCTGTCCTCGGGCGTCGTGCTGACTGGCGGCACGGCGCTGCTGCCGGGGATCGGCGAGCTGGCCGAGGACGTCTTCCTCAAGCCGGCCCGCGTCGGCTGGCCGGCGTACGAGGGCCCGCTGGCCGACGTCATCCGCAACCCGCGCTTCGCCACGGTAGTCGGCCTGCTTCAGGAAGCGCAGTCGCAGCGCCAGCGAGGCCGGCGGGTCGCCGCGCAGACGGGTTCGTTCGGCCAGACGCTCAAACGCATGCGTGAGTGGATCGTCGGCAACTTCTAGCGAAGCGGAGCAGGCAATGGACGAAGGACGCCCGGCAATGTCGATTCGGTTTTTCCCCCGTGAGGTGCGAAACGAGAAGGGTGAATGGTCAGGCCGACATCTCACGTTTCACGTTTCCCATTTCACTCTTTTCCCATAGGAGACTGGCATGGCATTCGAGATACTCGAGACTGAAACCCGCGGCACGGTGATCAAGGTGGTGGGCGTCGGCGGCGCCGGCGGCAACGCCGTTCAGCACATGATCGCCCGCGGCGTGCAGGGGGTGGAGTTCATCTGCGCCAACACCGACCACCAGGCGCTGGCACGCTCTTCGGCGCGCAACATCCTCCAGCTGGGGGCAACCGGGCTGGGCGCCGGCAGCAAGCCCGAGGCCGGCAAGCAGGCCGCGATCGAGGCGCGCGACCGGATCGCCGACGCCCTGCGCGGCGCGCACATGGTGTTCATCACGGCCGGCATGGGCGGCGGCACCGGCACCGGCGCCGCGCCGGTGGTGGCGGAAATCGCCAAGGAACTCGGCATCCTGACCGTTGCCGTGGTGTCGAAGCCGTTCGACTTCGAAGGGCCGAGGCGCTCCAAGGTCGCCGAAACGGGGCTCGCCGAACTCGAGGAGCGCGTCCACTCGCTGATCGTCATCCTGAACAACAAGCTCGAGGAGGTGCTCGGCGAGGACGCCGAGATGGCCGACTGCTTCCGCGCTGCCGACGACGTCCTGCACAACGCCTGCGCCGGGATCGCCGAGATCATCAACATCCCGGGACTGGTCAACGTCGACTTCGAGGACGTCAAGACCGTCATGGGCGAGCACGGCAAGGCGATGATGGGCACCGCCACGGCCAGCGGGCTCGACCGGGCGCGGATCGCCGCCGAGCAGGCAGTGGCCAGCCCGCTGCTGGAGGGCGTCGATCTGTCCGGCGCGCGCGGAGTGCTGGTCAACATCACGGCCAGCCAGTCGCTGAAGATGAAGGAGACCCGCGAGGTGATGAACACGATCCGCGCCTTCGCCGCGGAGGACGCGACGGTGATCTTCGGCACGGTCTCCGACGAGTCGATGGGCGACGACCTGCGCGTGACCGTCGTTGCCACTGGCCTCGGCCGCTCCGCCGCCAGGAAGCAGACGACGCCGTTCACCGTCATCAAGACCGGCACCGACAACGTGCCGTTGAACGTTGCGCCCACCGCCACCGCCCATCCGTCAGGCGACTACAGCCACTTCGACCAGCCGGCCGTGTGGCGGTCGCGCGAGTCGGCCGCCGCGCGCGTGGCGGCGATGGAGGATGCCGGGCACGACCGCCTCGACATTCCCGCCTTCCTGCGCAAGCAGGCCGATTAGGGCGTCATCGGCGACCTGCCGGCTCGCCCCGGCCGGTTACTACTCTCCGACGACGTCCACGTAGGCGTGCCAGGTGGCGTGGCCGACCACTGGCACGGCGACCAGCAGGCCGGCGAAAAAGGTCGCGAAACCCGCGCCGACGACGAGCACGATCAGCGCCGCCCAGAACAGCAGCGGCAGCGGATTGGCCGCCAGTGCGCGAACGCTGGTGATCGCGGCGACCACGGTGTCGGTGCCGCGCGCCAGCATCAGAGGCACCGACACCACGCTGAGCGCGAAGACTATCGTCGCGAACACGCCGCCCACGGCGAAGTACGCGACGACGAAGTCCCAGTGCTCGGGGCTGGCTACCTGGCCGAGAAACCCCGACAGGCTCGGCATGCCGGACGAAAAGAACAGGGCGAAGGTGACCAGCGCGGCGCGCGCCCACACCAGCATGACGACCGTCAGGACGAGGGCGAAAAGCGAGAAGGCGCCGAGGTTGGAGCGCCATGCGGTCATCGTCTCGGCGAGCCGCACCGGCCGCCCTTCCGCCAGCCGCCGGCTGATGTCGTAAAGGCCCGTGCACAGGAAAGGGCCCATCAGCAGGAAGCCGGCGGTCAGCGCCGAGGTGTACTCATGGGCGTGGCGGAAGACGAAGTAGGTCAGCCAGCCCATCAGGGCGAACGCCGCGCCGTAGAAGAGACTCGCCGCCGGTGCGGCGCGAAGGTCGCGCCAGCCTGCGGCCAGCCAGCGCAGCGGCGCCGCCATGTCTATCAGCCGGACCTGGGGAAACGGCGATGTCCGCGAGACGGCGTCGCGCCGTGCCGGTGATGGAGGCGGAGTCGGGGTGCTTTCGGTCATGGTCAACGGTTCGAGACGGATCGACTGGTGCCGAAGTCCATGCATTCTCGGGTCCGCCGCGACAAGTGGCCAGCGTTTGCGATGTCGCGGCGCAGCAGCCCGCCGCTACAATTGCTTTCCTATGCTCAAGCAACGAACGCTGAAGAAAATCGCAGGCACGATCGGCATCGGCCTGCACAGCGGCACCAAGGTCCAGCTGGCGCTGCGGCCGGCAGCGGCCGACACCGGGATCGTGTTCCGGCGCGTCGACCTGGATCCGCCGGTGGAGATCCCGGCTGGCGCGCTGGCAGTCGGCGACACGCGCATGGCGTCCACCGTGGAGCGCGATGGGGCGCGCATCGCCACGGTCGAGCACCTGATGAGTGCGCTGGCCGGCCTGGGCATCGATAACTGCTATGTCGACGTCGATGCGCCCGAGATCCCGATCATGGACGGCAGCGCCGCGAGCTTCGTCTTCCTGCTGCAGTCGGTCGGCATAGAGGAGCAGAACGCGCCCAAGCGTTTCGTGCGCGTTCTAAAGGCGGTCGAGGTCAGGGAAGGCGAGGGCAGGCATCTGAAGTGGGCGCGGCTGTCGCCGCATTTCGGCTTCAAGCTGCGCTTCTCGATCGCCTTCGATCATCCGGCGATCGACGCGACGGAGCAGGACGTCGAGGTCGACCTGGCGCGCGAGCCGTACGTCAGCTCGGTCGCGCGCGCGCGCACGTTCGGCTTCGTCAACGAAGTCGAGGCGCTGCGCGCGGCCGGGCTCGCGCTCGGTGGCAACTTCGAGAACGCCATCGTGATGGACGAGTACCGGGTGCTCAACACCGACGGACTTCGTTCCGGCGACGAGTTCGCCAAACACAAGATTCTCGACGCGATCGGTGACCTCTACCTGCTCGGGCGCCCGCTGATCGCCGAATACACGGCGTACAAGTCGGGCCACGCCTTGAACAACCAGTTGCTGCGCGCCTTGCTTGCCGACCCGAGCGCCTACGAGGTGGTCAGCTTCGACGACGAGCGCCAGGCCCCGGCGGCGTTCCAGCGACCGGCCTTCGCCATTTGAGGAGGGCGCAGCGCGAGCGGGTTGGCCGCGCAGTCCCGCGATGCGGAACGCCGACGCCTGGCCGGTAAACGCGCCCGCCCTTCGCGGCGCGGCCGGTTGCGCCGACTTCTCGACGGCCGGGGCAGCGCTTATGCGGCGCCGTCGAGCCTGGCGCGCAGCAAGGCCTGCAGGCGCGTTGCCGATCTACGCAACGGCGATTCGCGCAGAGTTCGTGACAGATCGTCGGCGAACCTGAGCGCAGCGCTCAGGTTTTCGGGTGAGCGATCGGGACCCGCGGGCCGGTCGGCCGGACTGCGCACCGAGACCCCCGATATGGGATCAGCCGGTTCGCCGGGTTGAAGCCGGATCCGTATTCCAGTAAGTTCCGGCAGGCGCTCCCCCAATGCTTGATGCAGTGCAGCCATTCGCTGCCGTAACTTGGCTGCCTGCGACGGGGTGCCGACCGTGATGACGACCGTTCGGCCTTGGAGCGCGCAGCGCAGAGGCGGCAAAGAACCGGTGCCCGAGGCTGCTTCGCGGCTGACTTCGGCAATAACCGAGGAGATCCGGCCGAGCAGGCGGGCCTGATCGACAAGCCCCGCCAGTGGGCCTTCTGCCAGTGCCTCGGCTGCCGACTTGCAGTGGCGGTTCATGGTTGTATCGCCCGGTGTGGCGGCATGTTGGCGCCGGACGGACATGGCGGGCGTGGTCGGAAGCTGGGCCGGGCGCGCAGCGATGGAGGTTGCATAAGTGCAGATTATCGTCGTCGACAAGCGCCTTTCGCGCGCCCGCACGCTGACCCTCAGCCCGAGGATGTTCGCGATTGCCGTCACGGGTCTCGCGCTGGCCGTGCTGTTCTCGGTCATCGGACTGTACGCGGTCACCTTCCGCGTCGCCGCCGCGCTCGAACTTCCCTATATCCGCGACCTCGCCTCCTCGCTGATGCGCGGCGAGATCGAACGAAACGAGCAGTTCATGCGTGACAACGTCAGCGCCATGGCGAGGCGGCTCGGCGAGATGCAGGCGCAGTTGATGCGGCTCGATGCCCTCGGCGAGCGGGTGGCGAAGCTTGCCGGCATCCGGCCCGAGGAGTTCAATTTCCGCGAACTGCCGGGCCGCGGCGGCATCGAATCGGCCGACGCGCGTCCGCTTTCGATGAACGAACTGAGCGACCAGGTCGAGCGAGTCGCCAAGGGCGTCGAGTCGCGCGCCGACTTCCTCGATGTCGTGGAAGCGGAACTGCTGTCGGCCCAGGTCAGGACTGCCCTGCTGCCGCAGAACACGCCTGTCCCGGCCGGGTTCGTCGGCTCGGGCTTCGGCACCCGGCTCGATCCGTTTTCCGGGCAGATGGCAATGCACGCCGGGCTGGACTTCGCGGCGCCGGTCGGCACGCCGATCCTCGCTGCCGCCGGCGGTGTCGTGTCGGCCGCCGAGTACAACGCCGCCTACGGCAACATGTTGGTGATCGACCATGGCAACGGGCTGCAGACTCTTTACGCGCACGCGTCGAAGATCGAGGTCCGCGCTGGCGAGATCGTCCGCAAGGGTCAGCAGATTGCCCAGGTCGGCACCACCGGCCGCTCGACCGGCTCGCACCTGCACTTCGAGGTTCATGTGAACGGCACGCCGCAGAACCCGGCGCGCTTCCTGAGCCGGCAGAGCGCCGACTCGCCGCTGGCCGAACTGAACCCGCGCCGCCGTTGAGGATCGCCGCGACGACGCCCCGCCTGCCGTCGGCGCGCCCCTCCTTGGCCTGACTCTCAGCGCCAGCGCCGGCGCTGCACTGTGACATACTCTGCGGTCGCCATGCCGGCGGTGCGTCGCCTGCGGCGACGTCGAGCCGCCCCTGACTGCGCCGCCAGTGCCCTGCCGGGCCAGCGCGCGCGCGTATTCACGCCATGTCCATGATCTCCGGTCTTCTCACCCGCATCTTCGGCAGCCGCAACCAGAGGTTGCTGAAGCAGTACCAGCGCAGCGTCGAGCGCATCAACGCGCTCGAACCGCAGACGTCCGCCCTTTCCGACGAGCAACTCAAGGCCAAGACCGACGAGTTCCGCGGCAGGGTCGCCGGCGGCGAGGCGCTCGACCAGTTGCTGCCGGAAGCTTTCGCGGTGGTGCGAGAGGCTGCGAGGCGGACTCTCGGCATGAGGCACTTCGACGTGCAGCTGATCGGCGGCATGGTGCTGCACGACGGCAAGATCGCCGAGATGCGCACCGGCGAAGGCAAGACGCTGACCGCCACGCTGGCTGTCTACCTGAACGCTCTGTCCGGCAAGGGCGTGCATGTGGTGACGGTCAACGATTACCTGGCCACCCGCGACGCCGAGTGGATGGGGCGCGTGTACCGCTTCCTCGGCATGACGGTCGGCGTGATCGTTTCCCAGCAGCCGAACGACGAGAAGCGCGCCGCCTACGCCGCCGACATCACCTACGGCACCAACAACGAGTACGGCTTCGACTACCTGCGCGACAACATGGAGTACTCGGTGGGCGACAGGCGCCAGCGCGGGCTGAGCTTCGCCATCGTCGACGAGGTGGACTCCATCCTGATCGACGAGGCACGCACGCCGCTGATCATCTCCGGCCCGGCCGAAGACCACACCGAGCTTTACCGGCGGATGAACGCCGTGCCGCCGCTGCTGACGCGACAACCCGAGGAGAAGGGTGAAGGCGACTTCTGGGTCGACGAGAAGCAGCATCAGGTGCACATCTCGGAGTCCGGCCACGAGAAGATCGAGGGCGTTCTGATGAAGATGGGTCTGCTGGCCGAGGGCGAGAGCCTGTACGCGCCGCAGAACATCATCCTGATGCACCACCTGAACGCCGCGCTGCGGGCGCACCACCTGTTCAACCGCGACCAGCACTATGTGGCGCAGAACGGCGAGATCGTCATCGTCGACGAGTTCACCGGTCGCTTGATGCCGGGACGCCGCTGGTCGGAAGGCCTGCACCAGGCGGTGGAGGCCAAGGAAGGCGTGCAGATCCAGCAGGAAAACCAGACGCTGGCCTCGATCACCTTCCAGAACTATTTCCGCATGTACACCAAGCTTGCCGGCATGACCGGCACGGCGGACACGGAAGCCTACGAGTTCCAGGAGATCTACCGCCTCGAAACGGTGGTGATCCCGACCCACAGGCCGATGGTCCGCGCTGATCAGCAGGACAAGATCTATCGCACGGTGCGGGAGAAGTACGCGGCGATCCTGGCCGACATCAAGGACTGCTACGCGCGCAGCCAGCCGGTGTTGGTCGGAACCACTTCGATCGAGAACTCCGAGGTGCTGTCGAACCTGCTGAAGCAGGAGAACCTGCCGCACCAGGTGCTCAACGCCAAGCAGCACGCGCGCGAGGCCGAGATCGTCGCCGAGGCCGGCCGGCCGAAGATGATCACGATCGCCACCAACATGGCGGGCCGTGGCACCGACATCGTTCTCGGCGGCAACGTCGATAAGCAGGTGCAGTTCGTCGAGGCCGACCCGAACCTCGCGCCGGAGGAAGTGGCGGCGAGGACGGCCAAGCTGCGCGGGGAATGGCAGTCGCTGCACGAGCAGGTGGTTGCGGCAGGCGGCCTGAAGATCATCGGCTCTGAGCGCCACGAGTCGCGGCGCATCGACAACCAGTTGCGCGGCCGCTCTGGACGGCAGGGCGACCCCGGCGAATCGCGCTTCTACCTGTCGATGGAAGACCCGCTGCTGCGTATCTTCGCCGGCGACCGCATGCGCGCCATCATGGACCGGCTGAAGATGCCGGAGGGGGAGACGATCGAGGCCGGCATGGTCAGCCGCTCGATCGAGACGGCGCAGCGCAAGGTGGAGGCGCGCAACTTCGACATCCGCAAGCAGCTGCTCGAATACGACGACGTAGCCAACGACCAGCGGCGCGAGATCTACCGGCTGCGCA